>JAJDEE010000164.1 GCA_029259975.1 Planctomycetota bacterium | reverse complement strand
AAAAAGGTCAAAACTCGCAATCTTGCCGAATTTGAGAACTGCGAGGTCAAGGAAATTACGAACTTATGCTATTCTGCTGCATTTGAATCCTTTCAATCCAAGCGGAAAACTATGCGAAGAACGGAGTCACGATCGCGATGATGGCGATCAGTGTGATAAGCCCAAAAGTGATACGTCGAAACAATGGCTTCGAGAGCCGATGCCCCACACGAAAGCCGAACCATAAACCCGTAAAAATCAGAGGCATCACACAGATTGTTGTCCAAGCAGCAGGGATGATTTTTTCGCCATGCTCATACCAAAATGCTCCAAAAGCGATCGGCAAAGAAGCTGCCGAGCAGAAAAACAAAAATGCACGCGACTTGTTGGTATTCCATGTCAACGAATTAACGTAAACAACCATCGGCGCGCCGCCAATCGCGGCAAATCCCATCAAGAATCCAGAGGAAACAAAAATAAGCGTTTGCCAACCTAAGTGCAAATAATCACGCGGCGAAACCTTCAGACTCCACAATAAACCAACAACGACTAACAAAAACACGCCGATCAGTTGTTTCGACTGAGCCGGATCGAGCCGCTGATCGGCCAAGTACGCCGCGTACGTACCACAAGGAATCGCAAGCCAACGGACAGCAACCGGAAACACCAGCTCGCGCGCCTCCAAGTACGGCCAGAGTTTCCACGCGCCGGTGATATTCTGCACGCTTGTCGAGACGAGATTGACTGTCGCGGCTTCGGGCAGCGAAAAACCACTAAGCACCAACAGCGGAACGCCAATCAATCCCGAAGCAAATCCAACGGCACCTTGCACGATGCTGCCGAGTGTCATGATGGTGGCGATCAAGGCGATTTCTGAGGGTGTGTATATCATATCCTATGTTCAGGAAAGAATGACCCATGAGAAAGTCTCCATGACCATTGCAAAAAATAATCACTCGACAAAGGTCATTGGGGCTTGCTCATTAGTCATTCTTCTTGACGACCTCCCGCACTTTCTTGCGCAGCTCATCGCTATTCCAACCTCGCTTCTCCGCCTCGACAAGCAAACGTCGCTGTTGAGCATGTGGCAAACGGGCTACAGTGGCATGGGCAGACCAAGAAAGCGCTGGGCGACGATTTTGAGCAGGCACGCGTCTGGCGACCGAAGCGTAGCGGCTGACCATCTCGGTCGAAAGTGTCGATCCACAGACTTCGCCAAACTCTTCGCCGTACAGATCTTCGCCCCGATTGATCATATCACCAATCCACCAAGGGCTGGCGCGTTGGCACCAGAGGGCAAATTGCAAAGGGCCTTCCCAATCGGCCAGCAGCGGGCGACCTTGGACGCTAACGTTAGCGGGCCGAAACTGAAAAGGGCCTAACGCCATTTTGGGTTCTTGTGAAGACATAGGAGAATATGAGATATTCGATGTGAGATTGAAGATGTGGACGTGAAAGTATGCCGAAAGATTGTCTGAACAGCTATTCAGATCATCCATCGAACATCTCACATCTACCATCCAGATTTCCTATAGATTTTACGGCCTGGAGTTCCGATAATGGAAGTCCGAAAACTTGCCCACCTAAACATACCTATATTGCAGCCCATTATGCCAGAAACCTCTTTCCCGCAAACCCGTCTCCGCCGCCTCCGCCGCCACGATTGGTCGCGTCGGTTGGTTTGCGAGAATCTCCTGTCGGCTAGCGACCTGATTTGGCCGCTGTTTATCTGCGAGGGCGAAAACTCTCGTGAGCCAATCTCCTCGATGCCGGGCGTCGAGCGGCTGTCGATCGATCTGGCAGTCGAAGCAATCGGCGAGGCGGTCGATCTGGGGATCCCGGCAGTCGCGTTATTTCCGGCCACGGCAGCCGACAAAAAAACGTCGGAATGCGAAGAAGCTATCAACATAGACAATTTGGTTTGTCGTGCGGTTCGCGCGGCAAAGGCTGCCCATGGCGATCGAATTGGTATCATTTGCGACGTGGCGCTTGATCCGTATTCTAGCCACGGCCAAGACGGGCTGGTGCGCGACGGCTATGTCGTCAACGACGAAACGATCGCCATGCTTTGCCAACAGGCGATCGTACAAGCCGAAGCAGGTTGCGACATCATCGCCCCGTCCGACATGATGGACGGTCGCATCGGCGCGATTCGGCAGGCACTCGACGAAGCGAACTTTGTCGACGTGCAGATCATGGCCTACGCTGCCAAGTACGCTTCGGCCTTCTACGGCCCCTTCCGCGACGCGGTCGGCTCGTCGGGCAATCTCGGCAGCGGCGACAAGCGCACTTACCAGATGGACCCCGCCAACGGCGACGAAGCCCTGCGCGAAGTCGGCCTCGACATCGCCGAAGGTGCCGACAGCGTGATGGTCAAGCCAGGCATGCCCTACCTCGACATCGTCCGCCGCGTGAAAGAAACTTTCGGCGTTCCGACCTTCGCCTACCAAGTCAGCGGCGAATACGCGATGCTCTCGGCAGCGGCAGAGCGTGGTTGGCTCGACCGCGAAAAGGTGATGCTAGAGAGCTTGGTGGCATTCAAACGCGCGGGGGCCGACGGCGTGCTGACGTATTTTGCGAAAGACGTGGCGAAGCTGTTGCGCGACATGTAGGCCGGAACAAGCGGTAGCGAAGTTCCGGCATTGCATGGGCTACGTCTATCAGTGGTGCTTGCCGGAACTGCGCTAAAAGGCTTGTTCCGGCTTTACGACTATTGCGAAGTCTCACCGTTAGTACCGCCTGATGCAATTGAAATCGCTTTAACTTCAACCACGTGCAAGAGCGAGAGGAATTCAAAATCGTCCGATTCTGCGCTGCCGAAAAAGATGTTTGATTTCATGGCCATAGCCATTTCCGGATGGCGCACCACGTGAACATCGCCATTACTCATGCGGATCTCAAGCGGCTGAAAGGGTCGGCGACGGAGTAGGCTTTGGAAGGTTGCGGTGTTCATGTCTTCATCATACCCCTAAAGAAATAGGGTGTCCAATAAACTTGAGAATCAGGGAAATAGCCCTACTATGGGTCTCCAAAAAAGGATAATTCCAAATGTGCCAAGCCAAACGGAAGATACCATTCTGAGAACACTTGACTCATTTCGATGCTTATTTAACCGGACAATTATTGCTGTTGCTGACCCACCAAATAAAAAGGTTAGCCACCCTGCCCAATGACCTAGCATGATTCCTGTCAATCCAAGAGCAACTCCATAGTTTAGTGGGACATGAGAAAAAGGTTGCTTCTTTCGGCTGATCAACATGAACGCGTACACCAACAGCCCTGGGAGTGAGGCAAGAATCCCCAACAGAGCGTCGGCGTGAGAGTCTGATAGAGCGATACCGAATTTAGCTGCTCGATCACGATGGGGATAGAGATAGCTCCAATTGCTTGAGCAGATCACTGCTAAGAGGACTCCAAAGAACACAATCTTTAATGGCACCCGATATCCGTCTATATCGACCAAAACAATAATCATTAGTAGGCATAGCAGAGTGCAGTGATACGCGTACACCCCAATCAACGGCCAATTTGGCACCAAAAAGTTATTGACCGCCCCAGTAAATTCTGTGATCGGTCCGCCCGGTAGATTCGCCCCGCCGCTGAATAGTTCCGCGTAGGCCAGTACGAAAAAGGCGAGTCCCATTACGAATTCGACAATTGCATAGCGGGGCGAGATCGGCTCGCCACAGTCGCGACACTTTCCTTTGAGCCAGAGCCAACCAAAAATTGGCACATTGTCGTAGGGGCGAATCGCGTGATTGCATTTGGGGCAGTGCGACGGTTTCCAGATGACCGACATCCCTAGCGGCATCCGGTAGGCGACGACGTTCAAAAAGCTGCCAATGCAAGCGCCGATGAAGCCGAGCCAGAGGGCGGTTATTAGGTCAATTATTGCGTTGGAGGGCACGTTGGTATCCGTTGAGGCCGTTTGTGCAAGTTCGTCCCGACCCTTACAATGGGTGTCTGCCGAAGAGCCTCTGCACTACGCAGCATTATCAACGATCTAGCCATTTAGGAAATTGCAAAAATGACTTCTCTACAAACTTTCCAGCAGTTCACAGCAAACTGGCCCTCTACTGTCGGAAAATATTTTGCCGTTTGCTGCCTGATTTTGGCACTCACAACCTCGACTCGGTCAGCCGAAGTTCAGACTACCACCGCCGAGACAGGTTCCGGGGCAAAGGGTTCTGGCATAAAGGAAGTTGCCGAGCAAGATTTCAAGCCTTTGCTTGGGAGCAATGTCAAACAGCTCTGGCGCGGGTATGCCAAAGAAGGTTGGCCGGCTGGTTGGTCGCTCGAAGGTGGCGTCCTCGCGAGGGTGGCAGGCGGCGGAGACATCATGACCGTTGAAGAGTTTGCCGACTTTGACCTGCGTTTGGAATTCAAAGTTTCTCCGGCCGGCAACAGCGGTATCCAGTATCGCGTTTCCACCGGCGACGAAGCGCCGTATTACACCGGCATGGAATTTCAGGTTCTTGACGATAGCGAACATCGCGATGGCAAAAACTTGTTGACCTCGACTGGCTCACTTTATGCGTTGTACGCCCGCAGCGAGCGTGCGACGTTGCCGGTGGGCGAATGGAACAAAGCGAGAATTATTGTCCAGGGCAATCATGTCGAACACTGGCTCAACGGCAAAAAGATGGTCGAATGCGAAATCGGCAGCGACGACTGGAACGAGCGTCTAGCCAAAAGCAAATTCGCCGAGTGGCCTCGTTTTGCGAAGAACCGCCAGGGACACATTGCACTTCAAGACCATAACGACCCGGTTTGGTATCGCAACATTCGAATTCAGCGACTCGACGAGAAAAAATAATGACTCGTTGCCGTATGCAAACACTCGCGTTCGATTTTTCTTCACTTAACTGATCACACGATGGCAAGCGAATCTCTGTCTGGCGATGAAGAGCTTGCACCGATTCCGCGCAACCGTAGCTTACGCTCTAAAAGCTTTCTCGGGCTATTGCTAACCCAGTTGCTGGGAGCGGCTAACGACAATATCCTTCGCTGGTTGGTCATCGGTGTCGGCAAGCAGTATGTCGAGAAGAGCCAAGTTGGCTGGATATTGATGGCTGGCACGGCTTCGTTCGTGCTGCCCTATCTGCTGTTGGCGGCGCCGTCTGGTTATTTGGCTGACCGTTTTAGCAAACAACGCGTGATTGTTGCCTGCAAACTAGCGGAAATCGCGATCATGGCAATTGCCATTGTGGCAATCTTGGTCGGCAGTGTGACGTTGTTGCTGATGGTCGTGGCGTTGATGGGCGCCCAAAGCGCTCTGTTTGGCCCGTCGAAGTTGGGCAGCATCCCCGAGATGCTCGACGAATCGAAAATATCTGCCGCCAACGGCCTCATCGGCTTGACGACCGTCGTCTCAGCCGCCCTTGGCACGGCGGTCGGCAACTGGCTAGCGACAGCTACGATGCCACTGGGGCAGCAAAATTTGTGGCTCTCGGCGACGGTACTGATCGGCACGGCAATCGCCGGCTGGGGAGCCAGTCTGCTCATTGCCCGTCTGCCGGTGGCAAATCCGCGTCGCAACTTTCCTTGGGATGCCGCACAACAAACATTTCGCGACCTGCGTAAGCTTTATAACAGCGAAGGCATCTTTCGCGTCGCGTTGGGCATCATGTTTTTCTGGTCGCTCGCGGCCTTGGCACAACTGAACATCGACCAGTTCGCTGCCGAAGGTGGCACCACACGACAGACACAAGTGATACCGCTGCTGATCGCGCTGGTCGTGGGTGTTGGATTGGGCAGTGTGTTAGCAGGCGTTTGGTCGAGTGGTCGTGTGGAGTTGGGTATCTTGCCATTAGGGGCCGGCGGGTTGGCAACGACGGCATTTTTGTTGTACATGGTCGATGGAACGCTGATCAACGAGTCGTTAATCGACCCAGGAACCGGCTGGACGGCCAGCTATTTTGCTGCCAGCTTTCTGCTGTTGCTCCTCGGCTTTTTTGGCGGCTTGTTCGATGTGCCGTTGGCCGCTTACATGCAACTAAAAAGTCCAAAGGAGAGTAGGGGATCGATTCTTGCAGCGAGTAATTTCCTCACTTTCGCAGGTGTCCTGATCGTGGCTCTAGCGTTCGGCGTGATGCGTGCTCCGACCTCACCCGGTTCGCTAGAAAATCTACTCGCATCGAATCCGGTTGCAGCAGCAGATCGCGAATTTGCAGCACAAGTCTTTCGTGAGATGGAAGCCACCGACGATCCAGACATCGAAGAATTCGTCGAAAAATTTTCCGCCGAGCGAGAGTCGCTCGTACGAGCCATCTATCCAGAAGTGGTTGGACATCCGTTACTTACCGCGCGCCAGATTTTCTTGCTTTGCGGTCTGTTGACCCTCCCTGTACTAGCCTACATATTGTGGGTGATTCCTCAAGCGACCATACGATTTTTGGCTTGGTTGGCAACACATACAGCCTACAAAATCCACGTCCATCAGCGACATTACTTGCCCGACGAAGGCGCTGCTCTGCTAACGCCGAATCATGTCTCGTGGATCGACGGGCTATTGCTTGTTGCGATTTCCTCACGGCCAGTTCGACTAATTATTACGGGCGATTTGGTAACAAGTTGGTGGGCTCGCGGCCTGGCTCGAATTATGGGTGCCGTTCCTATCAGCCGCCGCAGCCCCAAAGCTGCTTACAAGTCGATCGAAGCTGCTCGTGCGGCGCTCAACAATGGCGAACTCGTCTGTATTTTTCCCGAAGGCAAAATTTCTCACTCTGGCACACTGCAACGATTCCGGCCTAGCACGCTCGATGTGTTAAAAGGAACTTCGGCCCCCATTATTCCGGTCTACCTTGATGAGCTGTGGGGGAGTATCTTTACCTACCATGGAGGACGCTTTTTTTGGAAATGGCCAAGACTTGTCTCTCGGAAAGTATCCATTTGGTTCGGTAAGCCTCTTCAGCAACCCCACAATATCCACCAGCTTCGACAAACAGTCCAAGAGCTGAGCGCCGATGCTGTCACAGGAAGGAAGCAGCGAATGATGGTTCTACCCCGGTTAATGCTGCGGAAATGCCGCAAGTCTCTGTTCCGTTTTAAAATGGCCGATACGACCGGAGCCGAACTTACCGGCGGTACGCTGTTGATGCGTATGTTGATCTTGCGGCGGCTCTTACTACGCGAGGTTTTGCAAGAAGACGAACGCTATGTCGGCATTTTGATTCCACCGACCACTGGCGCTGCGGTCACCAATGCCGCCGTAACATTGGCAGGACGCGTCGCGGTTAATCTAAACTACACCGTTACCAACGACATCATGAACGCTTGCATCCGCAAGGCAGGTATCAGACATGTGCTGACTACTAAAAAGGTAATGGAGAAGTTTGATTTTGACCTTGATGCCGATGTCGTACTGCTCGATGATTTTCGCGAGAAAATTACGACTCTCGACAAGCTTGCTGGTGTCGTGCACGCCTATGCGACCCCTCTGCCGATCCTTGAGCTGATGCTCGGCCTCACCAAAATGACTGGAGCAGATGAGCTGACCGTGATTTTTACGTCAGGCTCCACCGGTGTGCCCAAGGGCGTAGTGCTTACCAATCACAACGTCGGCACCAATGTCGAAGCGATCGATCAGGTGATTCATCTGAATAGCAAGGATATACTACTGGGTATTTTACCCTTTTTTCATTCCTTCGGCTACACCGTCACGCTGTGGACGGTGCTGGGCCTGGATGTCAGTGGAATTTATCACACCAACCCGCAGGAAGCCCGGCAGGTAGGCAAGCTGGCACGCAAATGGGGAGCGACAGTGATGCTTGCCACGCCGACTTTCTTGCGGTTTTATTTGAAACGGTGCGAGCCTGAAGATTTCGAGAAGCTGGACATCTTGGTGACCGGTGCCGAAAAATTGCCGCCGGCATTAGCCGAGGAGTTCGAGGAAAAGTTCGGCGTCCGACCGGTCGAAGGTTATGGAACGACCGAACTCTCACCTTTGGTATCGGTCAACGTGCCGCCCAGTCGCTCGCAAACGAAAGAAACCGACAGCCTGATAGGCTCTGTCGGTCGCCCCATT
>JAJDEE010000163.1 GCA_029259975.1 Planctomycetota bacterium | reverse complement strand
AAGCTTGCTATATGAGTCGACTTGCTCGAAGGCCCCCTTTTCGACGGACTGTAGCATCTCGCAGATGCCAACATGTTCCTCTTCGAGTTCGCGGATACGTCGGTCGCGGACAGCAATAGCTTCCTGCCACTCCCGGCTTTTTTGGACGAGGTCTGCCTGAGCCACAAGCAATTGATCTCGCTCGCTCGTCAACGAGTCGAGCTGCTGCTGGACACTACCTACCTGAGTAATTTGATCGGAAGCGCCTCGTTTGGCCTCAGCAACCGCTGCATGAAGCTGTTCGATCTCGGCCGACAATTGTTCGATTTGGGTGTCACGACTGGCTAGTTCATGCTCCCAACCTTGCTCGCGTAACTGATACTCAGTCCGCTTTGTGGCCAACTGGTCTCGCTCTTCAACCAGGGGGGCAAATTCAGCTTGCATTTTTGCAAATGCTTCATTGCTTTCAATTAACTCTTGCTCGGTGTTGCGGCTAGTGATCTGGAATTTTTCAAGTTCCAACTGAAACACGGCCAAATTCTGCTCGCTGTCGGCCAGCGATTGCTCTGCTTCTAGTTGTCTGTGGCGCGATTCTGCTTGAACCGCAGCTAGCTGATCGCGATCCGCTTGCACCTGCTCAAGCTCAACCTTTAGCAACTCCAATGCAGTTATTTGCTCTTCTTGTCGCGCTTCAGTTTGGTTTGCCGAGTCGCGTAACTTTTCGATCTCGCCTTGCAACATTTCGATCGTCTGCTCACGATCGGCCAGTGCCTGAGCCAGTTTTGCCCGTTGCTGTTCGCCAGAGGATTGGATTTGCTCCCACTGCTCATGCTGACCTTGTAACGATGCGAGTTCTCCCCGCGTCTGCTCAACATGCTTGGCCTGTTCGGCGAGTGCAGCTTCAGCGGCACCTGCATTTCCATACGCCGCCGTCAGCTCAGAGATCAGGCGGTCGATCTCCTCAGAAGTTTGGCCCTCTTGTAGAGTGGCATCTTCTTGGAGTTGGGATAGCCGCAGGGAAATCTGCTCGCGCTCGTCGAGTGTAACACGCAACTGCTCTTGCAACTCATTGACTCTTCGATCAAATTTACTCGCCTCGTTACGCTTGGTTCGTAGCGTTCCGATCAACCTGCGGCAACGCTTTCTCGCACTTTGATTGGCTGCCTCTAATCGGCTGACGAGTCGATCTGTATCGGGCGATGTTGCAACGTTTGCGATCGGAGCCGATGCTGACTGGAGAGCCGGAATGAAATCTACAGAGTTTGTGTCTGCAATCGGCTTTTCGATTGCTGCTGTTTGCGGTGCGAAAGCAGAATACGCTGAATCATTTGCAGGTAGTGCAAACGTATTGCTCGCTGGCGAAACCGACGATGGTGCGGGCTGATTTCCAGTCTCTTGAGAATCTTTCTGACCGGCATTCTGATTGGCATTCAGATCGGCATAAAGTGAGATCTGAACATCGCCAATTTTGAGGCAATCACCTGGTTGAAACGCTGCTGTTGTGAATTCTTGGTCGTTGAGTAAAGCACCCGGTGCCCAGCGCGTGACGGAGGTGCCAGCAGGCTCATGGACTATTAAACAATGCAACGGTCGTATCTGCGAATTCGCAAGATGCACCTGACAGCGATCACTGGAACCGACCGTGCATTTACCGATGGTTAGTGGAATAACACGTTCGTCGGCGCCGGGCTGAACAATACGCAACGAGAGTGCGGCAGTCGCCTGTGCTGAGGGACGGTCACTGGTCAATGTAGTCATAGCTGTTCTGCAATTCCGCACCGAATTTCCGATGCTGCGGGGCCAATAATGCACGGAGCCTGCGCCTGAACAGGTTTTCTACCGTACAAAAAGGTAGCTCACGAAATGTGATAGCCCCCCAGTTGCTGCGTCTCTCAGACAATCGAAAATGCCTGTTCTGCGGATTGTAGGAAGAAAACCTCACAGGAATTGCTTTAGTCAGTCGATAATCGAGTGTGGGTAAACTCCCAATGACTGGACGAACGTGATCGCCAAAACAGTAAGAAACAAGAACCATGTCCAGTTCGAGTCCCCAGAAACGGCTCTATTAAGCTGCCCCGAACCACTCACGGAAATTTCCATAAGCCCTTGCCAAAAAACAACTTACGGAAGAAGCGAGGGTCCGGCTGTGAAAAAAAACGGAAGAATTGTTCTCCACAAACTTTTTACGGGATGATGCGTACTATAGTTACGGTGCCTGCCTATAAAAGCGAGGTTATCGCATTGAGGCAGGCAGACGCGATTCGTGCACTTGGCGCGGCAGGTTGTTGGAACACCCTCCGCCTGGCTGCTAACAGAGAACAGAGAAACCTGCGGCAGTCTCCCTAGCTTTAAGACTAAAAGAGGCAACACCACGGAAGACAACCCCAAGGCCGTCGCGGCTGATAGGTAAGGTGGCAACATCATGGCACGCAAAGACTCGATCATCAAACTTCATGCCCAGCTCGTCAACCGGCGCGACGCCCTGCGTCAAGCGCTCGCTGGCGACCTGAGCCTACTCAAGGCGCTACCCGAGCAGACGGGCGGCGATGTTGTTGATGCAGCGCTCGATGCAGCTCAAGATGACATCAGTTCTAAATTGGCGGAAGTCGAAAGCCGCGAACTTGTACTGATCGACAATGCGATCGAGCGAATCCGCGAAGGTAACTACGGACAGTGCGAAGTCTGCAACAACAAGATTCCGCTAGCTCGTCTCAACGCTCTACCCTACGCGCAGACCTGCATCGACTGCCAACGAGCAGTCGAATCGGGGGAAGTCAACATCGCTGATTTGGGTTTAACGCTCGATACCGACGTTTCGTTTAGCGACAGCGAAGTCTAGTGAGGAAACTCGTGTGCGTGCTTTTCAAACGGTCCTGATATTTTCAGTAGTGGCCATGTGCCTACCTCTGCAGGCGCAACAAGCAAGCTCTGCTGATACAAGCTCGATCGATCGCGAACAGAAATTTGCCGAACTCTCTCGCGATGTCGACGCACTTCGGCGCGAATTGGGCATCTACAAGCGAGTTGCGAAACTCGTTGCGCCCTCCGTCGTCCACGTCGAAGCAACACCATTGCCGCAATACCGCTTCCGACGAGATATCGAAGAAGCAGGCTCTGCTGTCTTGGTTCGATTTCGCGGTCAAAACTATGTCCTCACCAATCGGCACGTGATCAAACATTCGCAAGAAGATCTCATTCGACTCGAGCTGTTCGACGGCCGTCAATTGCACCCCACAAAGATTTGGAGTGACGCGGAGACCGATATCGCGGTGCTGCGAGTCGAAGCTGAAAACCTCGTTCCCGCACGAATCGGCAATAGCGGTACCGCCGAAATCGGTGAGATCGTCATGGCATTTGGCAGCCCATTCAATCTCCGCCGCAGTGTGACTCGAGGAATTATCAGCGCCAAAGGCCGCTCAAATCTTGACCTGGGCGAAGGCGAAGTCGTCTACCAGAAATTCCTGCAAACCGACGCGGCAATCAACCCCGGCAACAGCGGAGGTCCGCTGGTCAACCTACGGGGGGAAGTGATTGGCTTGAATACAGCAATCGCCAGCAACTCCGGCGGCAACGAAGGAATTGGCTTTTCGATCCCGATCAACATCGCCGTGCGAATTATGAGACAATTGATCGAAACCGGCGAGGTCGAAGGCGGTTTTCTGGGCGTCAGGCTCGATATCAAATTCGACCCGGCCTCGGCCCGTTATGTCGGTCTCAACGAACTACGTGGAACACGCATCACTGGTATCACTTCCAACTCTCCAGCTACCGTGGCAGGCCTGCAAGTGAATGACGTAATCCTTAGTTTCGACGGCCTGCAAATTCAAAACGATAAGCATTTGATCAATCTTGTCAAGCGAACAGAAATCGGCCGCTCCGTCGAGTTGACCATCTTTCGTGACCGCCAGATGATAGAAAAACACGTCCGCGTAGGTCGGCTGAATGATTTTGTCGATGTGTTACAAGGGCAATAAGTTGGCTGAAGAGGCTGTCTCCCGAAAACCGTTGCTCGTGGGGGCGTACCGGTCACGCTCGTTCAATCTTGCACGACTGCTTCCACTTCAGGTGTCTTGACGACTTCAAAACCCAAGTCGCGAATCATCGCATAATCCGCCTCGGGCACTTGCCCTTTGGTTGTGAGGTAATCGCCTACGAAAATCGAGTTGGCGGCGTAGAGGCCCATCGCTTGTAGACTACGCAGGTGGATCTCGCGACCGCCTGCGATGCGAATCTCTTGGTCGGGGTTTACGAGTCGGAACATCGCTAATACTTTCAGGCAGTAGGTCGGAGTAAGATCGGCGCTGCCGGCGAGCGGTGTACCATCAATCGGATTCAAAAAGTTCACGGGGATCGATTCGACGGTCATCTTGCGCAGGTCAAACGCCATGTCGACCAGATCGCTTGGCTGCTCGCCCAAACCAACAATGCCGCCAGAGCAAAGCTCCATGCCAGCGTTGCGAACAGCGTGCAGTGTGTCGAGGCGGTCTTTGTAAGTGTGCGTCGTGCAAATCTCGCTGTAAAATTCCTCGCCAGTGTTGAGGTTATGGTTGACCCGGTTCACGCCGCACGCTTTCAGTCGGTCCGCCTGGTCGGGTGTGAGCAAACCAAGGCAGGCACACACGTCGAGCTTGTATTGCTCTTTGATCTCGGGGACTAATTTCTCGACCGCTTGCATCTCGCGCTCGCTCGGCCCGCGCGCCGAGATGACAATGCAATACGTCTTCGCCTGCCGCTGGACAGCTTCTTTGGCACCAGCCAAGATCTTTTCACGCTGGAGCAGGTTGTACTTGGGAATTTCAGCTTCAGAAACCACCGATTGCGAGCAGTAACTACAATCCTCTGGGCACAGTCCACTCTTGGCATTCATTAAAAAATAGAGCTGAACCTTGTTGCCGAAATAGCGAGACCGCACGCGGTAGGCGGCCTGTAGCAAGTCGAGCAGTTCAGACTCTGGTGCTGCCAATATATCCCGAGCTTCGTCAGCGATCAGCGTGTCGCCGGCGAGTACGCGCGTGGCCATCTGTTGCCAGCGGCTCTCGGTGAGGGTATCAGCGGAAGTAGCGTTTGTCGTTGCAAGCGTCATAGCAGTTAAGAAAGATAGGGTGCCAGGGCCAGGTAATCCATCCCTCTAGTATCTGCGAAAGCTCATCAAACGCAAGCCTCCCGAGGCGGAGCCTGCTTGGCAAGTGCCACCTAAAACGTCACAATGGCGGCCATGGGAAGTCACCTCGTGAGATACAGCCTACTGGGAGAAGTCGGTCGATTCGTCGCGGCCGATGTCGTGCGTTATCCACGGAATTCGCGCGTCATTATCCGCAGTTCGCGAGGCCTGGAGGTCGGCGAGGTGCTTGCGGAACCAATGTCGTCATCATCGGAGTCTTCGACTACCAAGCAAAACGACGGCCAAATCCTCCGTAAAATGACCGTCGAGGATGAGCTGTTGGTCGCCCGCCTAGAAAAACATCGCCACTCCGCCTTCGAGGCCTGTTCGGTATTGCTCCAGGAACATAACGTGCCTGCAACGCTCATGGATGTCGAGCATCTATTCGACGGGGCTGGACTGTTTTTCTACTTTTTGGGCGAAGTGCCTACCGAGGCCGAGCAATTCACCCAGCAACTTGCTGAACTCTACGAAACGACCGTCGAATTTCGTAAGTTTGCCCAGGCACTCACCGAAGGCTGCGGACCCGGGTGCGGTACCGAAGAGGCGATGGGGCAGGGCGGTTGCGACGATTGCACATCGTGCGCCGTAGCGGCTGCTTGCGGTACTGCAAAAAAAGAATAGGACGCGGATTAGGCGGATATGTGCAGATAAGAACAGTACCTTTTAATCTGCGTTAATCTGCCTAATCCGCGTTCTTCCGCGTTCTATTCATCAACGTCACTCGCCAAGCTCTCCCAGCGAGGCAAGAAAATCGCTCATCTCGCCGGCGGCGTGGGTATCGTTTTGAACGCGAGCTTGTTCGATCCCGTTACGCAAAATGGCGCGGGCTTCGGCGAGACGGTCTAGCCTGGCGAACTGTTGACCGGCCATGAAGAATGCGGGGACGTAGGGAGTTTCGTCTTGGCTAAGCTCCCTGAGTTTTTCTAGGCTGCTGTCGTGCTCGCCTTCTTTGTCAAGTTCCATCGCTAGACTGTAGCGAAGAAATGTATCAGTGGGGTCGTCGACCAACATCGTCTCAATTTTTTCGCGTCTCGTTGCCATCTCATTCCTTCGCTGTAAAAATGCCTTAAAGTTTACCCGAAATTTTGACCAACATGCCTCGCTTCGCATTCTCGCCCGCGCCAAACGCCGTCACAAAAAGTGATCCGTCCGGTGCGAAAACGAGACCGAATGGACGGACGATCGCGGCGATCTTCACTGCCCGACAGGCCTGTCGACCTTCGACCCGTGCATCATCGATACGGTAGACGCCGCCAGACTGTTCGTCGTGCCAGCTAAAGTCGGCGGCGTAAAGCTGTCCCGAAGGGCTGTACGCAAGGCTGATAATGTCGTGCAAGCCGGTCGCTAAATTCAGCGCGGGTTCGCCAGTCGACGGGACAAAATAAACCAGACGGCTGTCCTGCGGTGTTTTTCTGCTGCCCATTAGTGACACCACTAAAAATGGGGGTCGGGGAGGCGGAATGATGGCGATTCCTGCCGGACCACCGAAATCGACGGCCTTCTGTAGATCGATAAAAGGTCGCAACTTGGACAAGCGATTCGCTTCGACGCTAGACCTGAGAATCCAACCTTGCGAATCTTGTCCCCCTGTCGTGACGAAGCAATTTTTACCCGCCATCGCCAAACCACTGAATTGCAAATCGTCAACCTGCGTGGCAAGCTCTGTTTGGAGCGGCTCAACGGTATGATCATGCTCATTCGCAGTCAGCACCGTTCCCTTGCCCTTAGCCGGCAAAGAATAACTCGCCAAGACATCCGCTCCGGGGATCTCGCCTTTGCAGCCAAGCACAAACTTGGATCGCGTAAGAAACGCTAGGCTGAGCGGCCCCACACGGTACTCGGGCTGCTGACCAAAAGTTCCCAGCGGGAAGTTGGCAACAACCTCCTCAACCTGCTCGGGTGAATCCGTCGAAACTCGGATCACGCGGCCAGCTCCGCTTTCGGCGATTATCAACACATAGGGGCCGCTTTTCGCTAGCGTGGGGAGTAGCGCCAGCCCAGCCGGATTGTCTAAATCAGTCAGCAACGCCTGCGTCTCGAAATTGGCCGACTCGTCACCTAACGGGGCAAAACTTACGAACGTCTGGGCTTGCGCTGCCGAAAAGCAGAGCAACGACATGGTCAACAAAAAAACCTCACGCAAAGGCGCAAAGGCGCAAAGAAAAACCCGCTCTCTCCTTTGCGCCTTTGCGCCTTTGCGTGATACTTTCATCGTCATAGCAACCTATCAGGCGTGGGCAGCTTCGTAGGCCGAGATTTTGTCCTCGTGCTCAAACGTCAGCCCGATGTCGTCCAGGCCGTTGAGCAAACAGTGACGTCGAAACGGCTGGACCTCCAACTCCGTCGAAAAACCGTGCGTGTCGCTCAAAGTGCAAGCTTCCAGGTCAGCAGTCAGCTCGTAGCCAGCGTGTTGAGCGGCCCGATGGAATAGCTCGTCGATCTGCTCTTCAGATAGCTGTATCGGTAACATGCCATTTTTGAAGCAATTGTTATAAAAAATGTCGGCGAAGCTGGGAGCAAGAATCACCCGAAAGCCAAAGTCTTCGAGTGCCCAGGGAGCATGTTCGCGGCTCGAGCCACAGCCGAAATTGCGGCGCGCGAGCAAGACGCTGGCCCCCGTAGCCTCGGGCTTATTCAGCTCGAAGTCAGGGTTCGGCGAACCATCATCCAGTTTGGCCCAGTCCCAAAATAAAAACTCGCCGAAGCCTGTGCGTTCGATTCGCTTAAGGAATTGTTTGGGGATGATCTGATCGGTGTCAACATTAGCCCGATCCATCGCGACGACCAAGCCAGTATGTGTTGTAAATGCTTTCATATTCATTTCTCGAAGTGAAAAAAAGTATCACCACAGAGGCACAGAGAACGCGGAGAAAAAACTCCGTGTTACTAACGGAAAATGTTTGCGCGGCGAACGCAAGTTTCTTGACGGGACTTACAAGATTAACAGGATCGTGATGCATTGAATAGATCCCGTCGATCCTGTAAATCCCGTCATTTTTTTCGTTGCGGCCTTACGGCTGCGCTGTGTTCTCCTTGGTCAAATTCTACTGCATAATTTCGGTTTAAGGATCGTCCGTAAAATAAGTGACGGATTTTGATCTATAGCGGCAGGGCGCAAGCCCTCCGGTTTGCGACCCCGGAGGGCTTGCGCCCTACCGCTAAAAGCATCATTTGTTTTGCGAGCGATACTAAGTTATTACTTCCAATCGCGGATATCGACAAAATGTCCGGCCCCTGCAGCGGCGGCGGCCATCGCTGGCGAGACCAAGTGTGTGCGGCCTCCTTTGCCCTGGCGGCCTTCGAAATTGCGATTCGAGGTCGAGGCACAGCGTTCGCCTGGCTCAAGCTTGTCGGGGTTCATCGCTAGGCACATGCTGCAACCTGCTTCGCGCCAGTCGAAGCCTGCCTCCTTAAAAATGCTGTCTAAGCCTTCGGCTTCGGCTTGTTGTTTTACTTGGCCGCTACCCGGTACGACCATCGCGCTGACGCGATCGGAAACTTTATGCCCTTTGGCCACGGCGGCGGCCTCACGCAAGTCTTCGATGCGCCCATTCGTACAAGAACCAATGAAGACGCGGTCGAGCTTGAGGTCGGTGATCGGTTCGCCACCTTGCAAGCCCATGTAGTCGAGCGCGCCGGCGGCTGTTTTTTGCTCGGTCGCGTCCTCAAAATCGCCGGGTGTGGGCACCTTGCCATCGACCGACACGACCAACCCCGGATTGGTTCCCCAGGTAACTTGCGGGGCGATATCGGCGGCGGCGAACGTCAGCGACTTGTCGTACGTGGCACCTGCGTCGGATGGCAGTTGCTTCCATCTTTTGACGGCTGCATCAAAATCCTGCGGCACAAACTGACGGCCGCGAAGATATTCGTAGGTCGTTTCGTCGGGCGCGATCATGCCAGCGCGGGCACCCGCTTCGATCGACATATTGCAGACCGTCATGCGGTTTTCCATCGACAACCCGCGAACCACCTCGCCAGTGTATTCAACACAGTAGCCGGTACCGCCGTCGGTGGTGATCTGACCGATCAAGTAAAGAATCATATCCTTGGCCGTCACGTGCGGACGCAACTCGCCATCGACGCGCAGTTCAAGCGTTTTGGGTTTGAATTGCAACAGCGTTTGCGTCGCCAAGACGTGCTCGACTTCGCTGGTACCGATACCAAAGGCCAATGACCCAAACGCCCCGTGTGTCGAAGTGTGACTATCGCCGCAAACAATCGTCATACCCGGCTGCGTGTAGCCCAACTCCGGCCCGATCACATGAACGATGCCCTGGTTGGGATCGTTGAGATCGTAATGCTTGATGCCAAACTCTTTGCAATTGTCGCGCAGTGTGTCGATCTGCTGTTTGGAAATTTGGTCGAGAATCGGCAGACTGCGATCGCTGGTCGGTACATTATGGTCGGCCGTGGCAATGGTCCGCTCAGCCCGCCGCACACGACGTCCCGCCAATCGCAGCCCCTCAAACGCCTGGGCACTGGTCACCTCGTGGACAAGCTGCAAATCGACATAAAGGATCGACTGTCGACCTTCCTCGGAATGGACAATGTGATTGTCCCAGATTTTTTGAAACAATGTACGGGGCGAGTCAGTAGAGGCAGTCATGGCAACAGTTTGCAAGGGTGGCGGCAACGAGTAATAGGTGACCCGTCATTTTACGCAGATATTCGCTGCGTAGAAAGTGGGGCGCAAAAGTAAAGAAAGGAGCCTAAAACATGGCCCCAGGTTCACGGCAGAGGGCATTAGCAACCGAGTGAAAGCAGAACACACCTCAAGTGCCGATTATTACGATGCCGACAGAGCGAGAAGGTGCTCCTCTAATTTCTCGAAATGATACTCCCAAGTCCACTCCTCTTCGATAAACTGGCGTGCATTATACGCGATCGAGGCAGCCAGTTCTTCATTTCGCAACAGGTCGACAACCGCCTTGGCAAATATCTCTGGACTGTCGGCGATTAGCAAGTGCTTCCCAGTTTGACCTCCAATTCCTTCATTCGCCATAGATGTGCAGACCATCGGCTGTCCCATGCTCATTCCGATGAGCAACTTATTTTGCAAGCCGGCTCCGATTCGTAACGGATCAATTCCTACCTTCGCCTTCGCGTAGTAGGGTCGAATATCTTTAACAAACCCGGTGACATGCACTG
>JAJDEE010000162.1 GCA_029259975.1 Planctomycetota bacterium | reverse complement strand
GAGGAGGCCCTCGGGCAATCGATAGAACTGTGGATGCTGAGCACAATCGAGGGTTGGGCTAGACAAGAAACAACATCGAATCAAGCTAATTTTGATCACAACGAGACTTCGTCACTCGAACTGATCGAGCTGCTTGATAAGGTTACACGCAATGGCAAGTCGCTAGCACTTCTGCAATCGCCATCGCAATACCTGGTGGCGATTCCTTTGGGAAGTCAGTCTGTAGCGATTGCCACAGTACTGACGGATAGTCCTGACGTGTTCGTCGGCTTGGCGAACATTAGTAGTCGCTTTTTTTGTCAGCAGGAGGAGATGTCTCGCTTGCGTGAAGAGAACGATTTCTTCTTAAAGCAGGTCTGCGACGACTTTGAGGAGCTAACTTTCCTGCGTGCGATGGCCGAGCGTCTTGGCCTCGGCGATAGCACACACACGCTCGAACAGTTGGTCAAGGTTTCCTTGCCCGATTTGGGAAAATCGGCACACGCAGAAAAGCTGCATCTAGTTCTCGCATTCGAAGACGAGCACCAAGTCTTAGCTTCCTGGCAAACAGACGAAATCGAGAGAACACCCCAAGATCCGGCGACAGCAAGGCTACTGGTAGAATACTATCAAAGCTTGGGCGCACAGCAGCCAGTGATCAAGAATAATTGCGATTCCACCACTCCAGGACAAGCATTTCCTGGCGTGAGAGATTTCATAATCGTGCCCGTCGGCGAGCCTGAGGCTCCGATCGGCTGGTTTGTGGCGATCAATCGTCTGGCTGAATACAAAGACAAAGCTGCTGATTTTCCAGAATGGCGGCTCAATCAGCATGAATTTGGCACCAGCGAAGCGTCACTGCTATCGACAGCCGCGGCGATGACTGCTTCGCACGCAAACAATCTCTCTTTGTTCCAAGAACGAGAGATGCTCCTGGTCAACGTTGTTAGGACACTGGTTTCTGCGGTTGAAGCCAAAGACCTCTACACTTGTGGTCATAGCGAGCGCGTGGCGCTGTACGCAAAACGATTAGCCGAGCAGGTCGGCTACAGCAAAGAAGCTTGCGAATTGCTATACTTGACCGGTCTGCTACACGACGTGGGCAAAATCGCCATCAACGATGCGATTCTCAACAAGCCCGGCCGCCTGACCAACGAAGAATTTGCCGAAATCCAGCGTCATCCAGACGAAGGTTGGAAAATCCTGCACGGGCTACAGCAGCTCAGCTACGTGCTGCCCGGCGTCCTGCATCACCACGAACGTATTGATGGCAAGGGCTATCCCGATGGGCTTGCTGACCAGGATATTCCACTCGACGGGCGGGTGTTGGCGGTGGCCGATGCTTATGATGCGATGACCAGCGATCGTGCTTACCGCACGGGGATGCCGCATGAGAAAGCGATCAGCATCCTCCGCGACGGGTCTGGCACGCAGTGGGATTCTGATGCAATCGAGGCTTTCCTCGCTATCGAGCCAGAAATCATCAACATTCGCGAACAGTATCAGCCCCGCGAAAAAACGAGTCGTGTGCCAACGCCTGCAAGCTCGCCAGCCCTCTGAATTTGATGGAAATACGATGCAAGTCATTCCTCACCGCCGAAGCGGTTTTTCATTTATGGAGATGACCATCGCGATGCTCGTGATGGGTATTCTTACTGCGATCGCTGCGCCAACCTATGTGACAGCACTCGCTCGTCGTCGAGCGACTTTAGCGGCGCAGAGGATTGTGGCCGACTTGCACTATGCCCGCTCTGAAGCGCAGCGAAATAGTGCCAATCGTGCCGTGCAATTCGACACAAGCAACAATCGTTACACGCTGTCCGATGTGACGGACCTAGGTAATTCAGCCAACACCTACATCGTTGAATTGGTGGACGATCCATTTTCCTCGGTACTCGTTAGTGCCTCGTTTGGAGGGGATGACGAAGTAGTTTTCGACATGTACGGACGTCCCGATGATATTGGTACTGTCGTCGTGCAGTCTGGCAGCGTGCAACTAACAGTTAGCCTAGCCGCCGACGGCACAGCGACGAGGTAGTAAGGTTTTTCGTGAATAGAAACGCCCAAAGAACTGAAATAAACCGACTAAAAGCAGGCTACACCCTGCTCGAGCTAGTGGTCGCCTCGGCATCGGCTGTGGTGCTGATGGGCGGGCTGTCGTCGTCGCTTTATATCGCTGCACAATCGCTCGACGTCGGTTCAGGATCGTTAGTCGAAACGCGGACTGCCAATACTGCCTTAGCCACGATCAATCGCGACCTGCAATCAGCGCTTACGCTCAGCGAACTAACCGCTACCTCGGTCACGATGACGGTCCCTGATCGCACTGGCGATGACGTGCCTGAAACGATCCGCTACAACTGGGCGGGCACCGCAGGCGACCCACTGACACAAGTCTACAACGGCGGGGCGGCTACCACGCTTGCAGCAAATGTTCAATCGTTCTCGCTCGCTTGGATGACGCGACTGATGGATGGCGTTTTGACACGCCCGATTGTGCTGTTTGTTTCTGGACAAGCCGCCGATGGCGATGGTGGACTGGGCACGCCAACCGCGTCGGAGCAGCTTCGCATCGATCTAATGACCGGCTGGGGCTACGACGTGACGGTGATTTCGCAGCAAGCCGCCCAAGCAGAAATCGACGCCGAGCTGGCTAACGCCAACGTGGTGTATGTCTCGGGCGTATGCAATGGCGCGACCATCGGATCAAAACTCAACGCCGCAACGATCGGTATCGTGACCGAGTCCTTCGTGAACGCCGAAAACCTGGGCTTCTACAGCAGTCTCTCAAGTTCCAGTTTGAACAACACCACGGTTAATATTGTCAACACGACTCACTACATCACTAGTGGGTACGTAACTGGCAATCTGGCGGTCGTTTCTACGTCGCAGGCCATGAAGTGGACGACTTCGACCACCGCGCCCGATGCAGCCACGATCGCGGAAGTGGACGCAGCGCTTAACTTTCCTAACCTGCTGATTCTTGACGCGGACGACGAACTGGCGGACAGCAGCCCTGCCCCAGGACGCCGCTGCCAACTGCCGTGGGGCGAAGGTGGCTTTGACGTCACCGCACTCAACACCGATGGCTTGACAATTATGCAACGGGCTATCGAATGGGCCGCCGGTGCGGGCGACGATACCGCAAACGCAACCAGTCTTCAATTTGAAGAGTTCACCGAGGCCCAACAAGCCAGCAACACTACGAGCATCACGATTGCCGTCCCGCCTGGCTACGCGGCTGGCGATCTGTTGATCGCCGCAGTCGCGACGGATGGCAATCAGGCAAGTTCGCTATCGCCTCCCGCCGGCTGGAATGAAATCGTCGTCGCTTCTGGTAGTAGTAGCACCACACTGGGCGTTTGGTGGAAACTGGCCACCGCCTCGGAAAGCAGCAGCTACGACTTCACCTGGGCGGGCAGCGAAAAAGCCTACGGCTGGATCATGCGATTTACGGGACACGACCCAGCCAGTCCGATTCACGCCACAGCCACGGGCGAGGGATCGTCCAATAGTCCCATCGCACCGGCGGTGACTACCACGGTTGATGGGTGCCTGATCTTACGGATTGGCGGTTTTGACGACGACGATATCACGATCGGCGATGCCGGGATGACGGGTCATACGACTATTACGGCGGGTGAAAGCAACAACGGCACCGGTTCGTCTTCTGGTGCTGCTGCCTTCGTGATGCAAACCACCGCTGGCAATACTGGCACGGCTAACTTTACCCTTGGCGGTAGCGAAGAGTATCGCACCGTCACGATCTCCATCGCCCCTGCCCCTTAGCACAAGCTTCGCGTATGTATCACCCACGAAACAACAACCGCAGAGGTCTCTCGCTCGTCGAGGTGGTCGTCTCGTCGCTATTGGTCGGGACGGTCGTGGTCGGATCGCTTGAGATGTTGGGGGCGTCGGTTCGTTCGCAAACAGCCGCTAATGATCTCATCGACGGTCCACGGCTCGCTGATATGCTGCTGGCCGAGATTATGTCGATGCCCTACGAAGATCCCGAAGACGGTGGTAGCTCGTTAGGAAATGACTCTGGCGAGTCGAGTGGCGATCGTGCCGATTTTGACGACGTCGATGACTACGAAGGCTGGTCGTCTGCTCAGATTGAGACCCGCAACGGCAACGCAATTAGCGAGTACCCTGGGTGGACTCGATCATCCAGCGTGAGCTGGGCAGAGCGATTGAACGGGAGTTGGTGGTTCATGGAAACGGGCCTCAAACACATCATCGTGACCGTAACCGCACCTGATGGCGCAGTAACTAAGCGGCATGGCTGGCGCTCTCGCGATGGTTCACTTGAACAGCCACCGACGGTTGACAAAACCGTTGTCACACAGATCGAGGCGACCCTGTCCATAGGGTCTGCTTCCGCAGCGATCGGGACCACCAACTTGCTCAACCACGTCGAGGATCCCAATTGATGAATGAGCGGCTCAAACAAAAATCTAAGCGACCAGGCTCTGTCTATATCGCCGTGTCTGGAACAGCGATGTTAGTCTCGCTGATTGGATTCACGGCGGTACACTTATCTAGGCTAGAGCTTCGTAGTGCGAATGCCCACAACGATCGAGCGTACGCGAGGCAGCTCGCTTACTCCGGCGTTGAGTTCGCTTTGTGTGCGATTGACTTCGACTCCAGCTGGCGGACCAACTACACGCATGGCGCGGTCAACACCAGAAATCCTCTGGGCCTCACAGAAAACATTATCTTTCGTTTCCTCGACAACGCCGACAACGACTTAGCCGACGACGCGACCGAGCCGGTAGAAATCCAAGGCATCGGTCGAATTGGTAGAGCCACGTTTGTTTATAGCGTGAACTACCAGGCGAGCGCGACCACCTCGCAGCAAGTGTCACCGCCCTCCCTTAGAAATTTCAATCCTGGGTCGAACAACTGGGCAACAACAACAATTAATAATTCTAGCTGGATTGGTCAATACTTCCTTCCCAACCTGCCTGCCGAAGCCACCAGTTGGACAGTCACGAGTATTGAAGTACAGATGGCTAAAAATGGTGCTACCAACAGCACCCTTGATGCACGTTTGTACTTGCCAGATGGATCGTTAAAACCTGGAACACTAATTGAAACCATCGCCGTGCCAGAATCGTCTTTGCCAACTTCCGCTGGCGTTTGGCACGTATTTTCCTTCCTCAATGCTACCGATCTCAACCCGGCGGTCGGTCTTTGCCTAACGCTCACGACGATATCTTCGCCAGCATCCGACTTAGATTATGAATCTTCTGGCGTCGCAACGTCTGGCACACATATGCTGAAAAGCTCGGGAGGCAGTTGGACCGCACATTCTACGCAGTCCCTCTACTACCGCGTAAGAGGCACTTACACCACCGAAACCCCGAGCGGAGAATTTACGATCACCCCCGGCAGTTGGCAACGCGTCACGGTGCCCTAACGACATTAGGAATCGCATGCAAAAGACCCGACCGGCATCCGTCAATATTGGGCTGTCGCAATGACTAGCAAGTACGACGATTCTATCGGTTGTGGTGAATGTTCGCAATTTTAGCTTGCAGCAATCTCGCAGAATGCCGTGAAGGCCTCAATTTCTACTGCTTCCATGGCGTCATTCGCGCTTTTGGCAACCTACTCTCTAACTGAGAGTTTTCGCGCAGAGAACGATTACGCAACTAGATTTACACACGACGGGCCAAGCGGAACTGGCACTTTTACTTGGCAGAATGAAGAGCATTAGAACGTGAAACTGAGTATCATAAGCCGGAACCGACAACGCTATCTCGAGCCGATGCTGATTGCCATCGTCTTTGGAATGAGCGCTTTGATGGGGTATTACTCTGTCGAAACACCAGTGTTGCTGCATCTGTTCTACATACCTGTTGTAGTGACGGGGTCGCTACAAGGCCAGTATCGTGCCCGTCTGATGGCACTGCTATGCGTCTTGTCGTCTTTGATTATTTTTGTTCCGTATCTCAACGAGGAATCCGTCAACGAAATTCCTTTAATGACGTTGTTCGCGTTTTTGCTGTGGGCATCAATGTTGGTGTTGATCGCGATAATCGTCGGTTCGTTGAGCGATGGTAGACGTATCGCGATGGCCAAGCTAACAGAGGCTCACAAGAAAGATGTACTCACCGACGCGTTGACTGAGGTCGCGAATCGGCGAGCCTACGAGTTTGAACTGACTCGACGCATCGCCGAATGGAATCGTAATGGGACGACTCTCTCGCTGATCCTGTTAGATATTGACTACTTCAAAAATTTCAACGACCGCTACGGCCATCAGGCAGGCGACGCGGTTCTGCGGGCTGTTGCAGACGTGTTGAAGACAACGATTCGCGAAACAGATTTGGTTGCTAGGTATGGAGGCGAAGAATTTGCGGTGGTTCTTTCTGATACGAGCATCGAAAGAACCAAGGAAGTTGCCGAGCGTATTCGGAGCCTCATTGAATCGGCAAGGTTCCCCTTTAATGGCTTAATCCTGCAACTCACCGTAAGTGCTGGCTTTGCTCAGATTCGAGCAGGTGAAGACACAACAGCCTTTGTTCAACGTGCGGACGCCGCGCTTTATAGCTCCAAAGAATCTGGAAGAAATTGCATTCATTTTCATGATGGCAGCACTTGCCAGCTGTTCGGAAATGGGATTGCTACAGAAATCACCGGGAAGTTTCGAGGAGAGAAGCCCATCAGAAAAGCGGCTGATCCTTACACCGATGAAACAACTGGCTTGCCATCTCAAAAAGTCTTTCTCGAAGAGTTGCGAAGACGTGCCGCCGAGAGAAACCGCTATGGTACGAAGCTAAGCTTGGCGATCATCGAGTTTGTTGATGGGACGGCTCAGGATATTCACGCCCGCAAAAGCTTGCTCGCTACGATCTCTAAGCTGGCAAGCTCAGTGCTTCGTGATTCTGACCTGATCGCTAGATACAACGCTAACTGTCTGGGCATTTTATTGCCAGCTACCGACCTGCAAAACACCTTAATGCCGATGATGCGTCTCTGTAAAAACGCGGCGGCATACTCTGATGTGAAGTATGCGTGGTTAAATTTTGCTGTTAGCATCGGTACGGCCGAAGTTCTGGCCGACGAGCATCCAGGCACTGCCTTGCAGCGCGTCGAGGCCGCCCTGAAATCGGCCAACTCAGCCGGAGGTGGCTGTGTCCACTTCCACAATGGGCACGAATGCCGCACTGCTGAAGGGTCCAGGTTTCCGCAAAGTATCTAAGCTGGTTCTAGGAAGTCGCTCCTGGATCGTTGCCGTCGACCCATGGGCCTGCAAGTTTTTGGTAAGGCTTCGGAATCAGTAAACTGCCTTTATCGCCACCGCTCCATCCAGAGATATGATTGGGTTTGGCGCGATCGGCCGACATCTTTTGCCAGCCATCTGCCCAAGTGCTGTTACCATCGGAGATCGTCAACGTTTCGCGATCGAAATGGAAAACCTTGCCTTCACGATAGCTACGCGTTCCTAGTTTGACGATTGTCATCGCTGCGGCTCCCAACTCGGGCGAGCAATTCACCGCAGTGGGATCCCCAGCCATAGCTGCTTTCACAAAGTTGTCAAAATGTGCCAGCGAAGTATTTTCGATCTTGCCTACCTCGACACGCTTGTCCTTGATAGAGCTATCGTGCGTCACCTGTGGTCGCTCGGCGACAAAGTCATAGCCTGTAAAGTTTTCGCCATTGCCTAGCGAAATCGAGCCGTGATGGCCACGAATGATTTGGCGAATCGGAGTATTACCGCAGCACATCGTGGCGGTGACCAGGCCTTGGACGCCTTCGGGAAAATCGGCCACTACTGTTGCCACATCGGGTACGCCTCGGCCATCATACTCCAAGAAGATGCCGCCAGCGCCAACAACGCGCCCTGGGAACCGTAGGCCCGTGGCGAGCAACATCGAAGTCGTTCGATGGACAAAGAGATCGGTATATAGGCCCGAACCAAACGGCCAGTAACAACGCCACTGGGCAAACTTGGCGCGATCGAACGGCATGTCAGGAGCTAGGTCGAACTCTCGCCCTAAAAACATTTGCCAATCGATGTTCTTGGGATTCATGTCCTTTCGTAGCGGATAGTAGCGCCATTGGCCCATGTCGGAATTGCGATAGTACTCGGTCTGATACTGTAGAACTTTGCCCACCTCTCCAGACCTTAAGGCTTCGTTGATTTTCCCCCAGACCGGCAGCGAGGTAGACTGCACGCCCACCTGCATCACTAAGCCCGACTCTTGCCAAGCCTTCATCACGGCCAACGCTTCTTCGACGGTGTGCGTCATTGGCTTTTCGCAGTAGACGTGTTTTCCTGCCTTGAAAGCGTCGATCGTCTGGCGAGCGTGCCAGTGGTCGGGCGTCGAAATAACGACCGCATCGATCGAGTTGTCGGCCAAGATGTCACGATAATCGCCTGTGCTGGTCGGTCGTTTACCCGACTTCGATTCGATTTTTGCAGCGGTGCGATTGAGATTCGATTTGTAAACATCGCAGACGGCGGCGAGTTCCACTTTGTCAAGCAGCTCCAGCGCGCTATCGACATGCGATTGGCTGCGCCCGCCAACGCCGATAAAACCAATTCTCATCTTCGCGTTGGGACTTCTGCTCTTCGCTGTGGTACTAGCGCTTGCTGCAAACACAGCAGCACCGGCAGTCGAGGCTTGAATAAATCGCCGTCGCGAAACAGCTTTTTTATCTTCAGACATGAATTTTCCTTTATCGAAGTGCGGTTCGAGTTGTGCGTTTGGAAACCGGAGCTATTTATTAGCAGTGACGGCTACGCCACATCAGGTTGGTACCGGCAAAGATCACAGAAATGGGCAAGTTGCATGCTAATGCATTTTGTTAAACAAATCGATCCCTACAAAACCAAGGCACTTGCCGAATTGTAAGGTTCGTAGCCCACTCGCATAAGCTCGACTCTCTCACCCAGTATAGCCCCTGCGAGAAGAAAATTCCATGTACGGCAGAGCCGCAGCAGTAGAAGTAGAAGAGGCCAGAGCGTGTCCGCATTTTTTGCCGACTTAAGGTAGTTCAAGGAGCCTTGACGTAGGCAGAATCGAAATCTTGCCTTTTTCGCAGCCTTCGCCGGGCCAACCTAACGCCATCGTGTGGTTTTGCACACGGATTTTCTAAATCGGCCACAATATCTCACTTGGCCTGCTGTGGCCTACTCGTCCTAACGCATTTCAGAACAAGCATCAGCAGGCCAGGAATTGCCAAGCTATTCGGTTCGGGAACTGCTAAAGCAGTAGGTGCCTGGGCAGCAACACCATAATTCGTCTGCCAATCAGCTAGGTCGCTTGCTTGGTAGAGAGATCCAAGACCTCGTTGCCATTCTACGAAGTCAGCCCCGTCAACATCGCCGTCGGCATCAAAATCTCCTGCCAGTAACAGTGCGCTGGGATCCAAGACTTCCTCAAAGCCCTCGCCTACCTGATAGCTAGAGCCAATGGCACTCTGCGAAATTTGCAGGTCGGTCTTGAGCACGTTGATGCCCGTGCTACTATCCCACACACCCGTATTTGCGAAACGTATTGAATATCGGACGTCGTCGCTAATCGAGCTTTCGAAGTCTGGCATCTTGATGCCTACCGTGTAAGCGCCTTCGTCCTGATCTTTAGGAATGCTCATCACGGCCTGCACATTATTGTTTGTTCCGCCACTCCAGAACCGCGGGTCCACCTGCAATGGGGCGGTCGTAATTTCACCGGTGGCATTATTTTTGAGCGTAATTTCCACGTTGCGCGGATTGAATAGCTCGCCAAAACCAACGTTGTCGATCGTAAACTCGATCTCAAGCAGGCCACTCGGCTTCACTGCGTCTGGCAGGCCAGCGGTCTGTAGTTCGTATCGATATCCCAGCCGCTTGCTAATCTCGTCGAAATTGCCATCGTCCACCCAACCTTGAATCACGTCGGGATGATAATCGATATTCAGATAGTCGGTGTGCAGCTGCTCCATCTCAAAAATTGCATTGGTGCCGCCCGACAGAGCGCTAGGCGAGCAGGTTTCCCCGCCATGCGGCGAGAATTGACTTTCACCACCGATGTACGTCAGCTCTGCAGCTCGCGACCAACCCGGTGTGACATAGGTGCCAAAGTCGGAAGACGAGGCAAGAAAGCAATCGTTCAAATGCCCCACACGTGCTAGGTTGCTCTCATCAAAAGCATTCGCCGAAGTAATTTTCAACGCATCAGACGAAGACGAACCGTTGAATATCTGTCGCTTGAAATGTGGCGTGCGAATGCCAACCATTCGGTCGGACGGCAAAGCCGTGAGGATTGCGTCGAGGATCTCGGTACGATCGGCATTGTTGTCTAAACCATTCTGAGAACTGTGCCATTCTCCCCAACCGCCGATAAACCCAGCGTCCATGTGGTAGAGAACATCTTTGTTCGCTTCCCACAGCGGCTTGAGCTGCTGGATATGGTTGAGGACCACCGACTTGGGAGCGTCTGCGCCACCGTCATCGTTGTACTGCACACGCAACTTTACTTTAATGCCGTTTGCGCGTGCAGCATCAAAGCCGCTTTGAATACTGTTGAGAAATGATTGGCTAAACGGCGCATTGCGAAAGTTGTTTGCTAAGATACGACCGTAAACTAGCGAATGCCCTTGCGCCCGTATCGTACCGTAGCTCCACGGATTGGTCAGATCGGTGAAATGCAAGAACCCACGTTCAGGGTTAGCGAAGTCAGCAGTCGAAGACTGAAAATTTATCGTTTGCAGTGGAGGCTCTACGGCTGCGGCTGAATGGATTGGCACCGTCATCCACACGTAGATTGCGCAGACTCCGAGTGTTTGCAGAAAGCAAAAACGAAAGGCAAGCATCCCACGGAGCAGAAATGTCATTCCAATTCGATTCCAAAACGAGGACCCATCAAACGCGTCGTTGACGAAAAAGTAAAGCTGTTAACGCAATGCTAACCAGCAAAATGCTGCAAGGTTCGGGCACGGCTGAAATGCTGGCCGAATCACTCGGGCCATAGTTTGTAAGCCAATCGGCTAGGTCTGAAGCATCAAGCGTGTTTCCAAACTCGCGCTGCCACTGCAAAAAGTCGGCGCCGTCCACATCCGCGTCACCGTCGAAGTCACCCGCAACAGTGGCGTTGTTTATCTGCTCAATCGCGTCGATCTCGGCTTGCCAGTACGTCGGCAACCGATCCCAGGGGTTATTAAGGACATCATCTGTAAAGTAGACGGCGCCAGCATTTCGCTGTACCGCCAAATCTAAGTCAGCAATCGCAGCCACACTGGAGGGTTCGGTGTGGATGAGGTGGGCGAAATTCGACGCATCGTAATTGGCTACCCACGGTGCAGGAGAAAAACTAGCATACTGCGACCCGATATTTTCTGTGATCACCAACGTATCGGCCGTAGGTCCGCCGGGGAAATTCAGGTATTGCTCAAGAGTATTAGTGCCCGGATTACCAATCACTTTGTCGCTGTTATCCTTGGACTTCACGTAAGCGTAAAGGTCTTGATAGTATTGAATCCGCGAGGCTGGTCCTGTGTTAGACATCTCGTCTAAAAAAATGCCGTCGATGTTGTACCAGTCGTAATAGTTGTCGATGTCTGCCTTCACGTCTGCCAAGGGACGCTGGCCAAAAGTCGTTGGGACATAGCCCACGACCTGGCCACCTGCTGATCGTAGATCGTCTACGGCAGTCACATAATTGCCATCTTGCGAGTTTCCCGAACCGCTAGCGGGATTCATGATGGCCGTTATCTCGACCTGATTTGCAGCAAGGTTAAGGTCGTCCCACGGACTGTTACTTACCGGATAGAAATAGGCGGGGACGATCACTTCGAGCTGCGCATAGGCGCTATTACTCCAAGTGCTAAGCAGGGAAACCGCGGTGATTATCAAGAAGATCACTAAGACTCTGGACAGACGTCCAGGCTCTGCTGTCAGCATTGGACCAATGACAAAGCCGTTTCGTATTTTCGTCAGCACAAATGCCATAATAACTCGATCCCATTCCGAAGATTCTAAGTGTCGCTGCCATCATCACAAAAAACAATGCCGACTATGCATCTGCCCCGATGCATAGCAGCAAAAAACGTTTTTTCATTTTTCGTTAGGCACGACGACGCAAAGCCAAGGACACCAGCGCAAGGCTAGCCAGTACAAGGCTGCCCGGC
>JAJDEE010000161.1 GCA_029259975.1 Planctomycetota bacterium | reverse complement strand
TTGCAGCTTATTTACGATTAGTTCAGTGAAAGACTCTTGGCTAAGGCGAAATCGTTCATTCGCCGGTAAATTAGCGACTTTCGAACCGAATATGTTAGGCTCTAGATCCGATATCTCTCGGGTTCCCGGCATATGATACGCCCATATTTTATTGAGCGGGATTTCTACCGATGCTGATCCCGGGGTTTTTCCCGTTTCACCACAGCCAGAAGTCACACCCAACACCGTGGATACGATAGTCATACTCAGAATTTGTTTGAGAAAATACATCATCAACCTTCGAGTCCTAAGGGGGGCGTATACTCCTCAAACCTAGCGTGAAACTTAAACGGCTGCAAACAAAGCGTAAAAACCATGGGGTTTTGTCGATTCCAACTATAGTTGGACGACCTCGCCGCCGTCAATCGTTAATCTCCGCCCATGCTGGGCGAAGCATTGCGAAAACAACGACTGAAAGTCAACATGACCCAAGAGGAGCTGGGGTTTGCTGCGCGGATTTCTCGCAACTACGTGAGCGAGTTGGAGAACAACCTAAAATCACCTACACTAGAGACCCTGTTTCGGATTTGCGAAGCGATGGGCATTTCGGCCTCCAGGTTGATCGCACGAGTCGAGAGGAAACGCTCGAAGGAATCATGAGTGAAGAAACCTCAGCGTTGCTGTCTCCTTTACCACGCGAGGAATACATCGAACAAGCACATTTTTTCGCGGCTCTGTGCGAACGGTTGGCCGAGAATTTGCCCGCCCAGGAGGCCCTGGCCGCACTCCGCGAAGAAGTGTTGGCCACGACCAAGTTGCCCATGGCGATTGATTTTTTGCTGGCTGAACTCAAGCATCAAGGGATCTTTGCGGCTGGTATGCGGCAGTTAGCACACTATTTTACACCGTTTCAATGCTATGTGATGAGCGAAGCCGAAAAGGATCGCGGTCGTTTTGATCTGCGGATTGGGCTGGATATTTTGAGTCGGGAAGCTCAATTTCGTACTGAAACCGATATTTCTCTCGCGGGCTTGTTTTTTTATAAGTTCGAGGCCCACTGCCGTAATCGACTGGGCTACGACGAAGGGTTGGATGCGATTGCCGCCGATCCGTCTAACGACGCAACTTGGCAGACGTGGATTCTGACCGTTCGTCGGCAGATCGGCATCGTCGAGCTGGCTGACTTGATCTACGTCCGCAGCGAATTTTACCTCGACAAGATGGCCCAGCTCGCCCCCGACCAAAAAGCCGATCGGTCGCTGCTGCTATTTGGCCGACCAGAGGGGCGAATTTCGTGGGCGAATCGAAAAAAAGACCCGCTGCTGCTGTTCGCTGCCTTGCACCGCCAGCTGGGATACCCGCAGGTACCAAGGACAGAGCAAGCAGATCCCGAGCAGCGGTTGCTGCCGACCCTGGCGCGGCGGATCGAGCAACTTGAGGGCAGGCTCAAACTGCTCGAAGAGGAGCAACGTGGCGGCATTGATCTCGAACGTTTCTATCGTCCCGAGGGGTCCGATTCGCCGTGACCCGCACCAACGACGAAATCGTGAAATTTCGCCCCATTTTGCTGTTCAACACCACGCAGCCGCATGGTAGAGTCCGGAGATACCGTTTTCGAGTCCTTTATCTTTCCCGTTATTTGTCGCCAGAGCCGCTGTCTGTTTTTTCAGCAATGCTTGTCAAGGCGATGTCCAATACAGAGAGTCGCTCGCATTGAGTTTTCTCAGTCTCAGCACCGAATCGGTGTCGACCGCCTATCCCGACCAACCATTGTTTGTCACCCCCACTTCCACGGTCGGCGAAGTGCTTCAACTTCTTCGCGCGCAGCAGACAGGCAGCGTGCTGGTATGTGGTGACGGGACTGATGAGGGTAAGCTGTTGGGCATCTTCACCGAACGCGATGCTCTCAAATGCATGGCAGCCGCCAGCGCAGACGATAAAGAAGTGATGCAAAAGCCGGTCTCAGAGGTCATGTCTACGGAGATTACCTCGCTACCTGCAGATGCAAGCATGGGCGAAGCGATCAAGACGATGTCGCAGGGAGGATATCGTCACTTGCCAATTCTCGACGACGATGGCAAGCCCACCAGTGTGGAAACGGTTTACGGTATCGTCCATTACTTGGTCGACCACTTCCCGCAGACCATATACAATCTGCCGCCCAATCCGCGCCCAATCACTAGCGAACGCGAAGGCGCATAGTCCAGACATCTTACACGTGTATTCGCTCCAAATTTTTTTCTTTTAGACACCAGGAATCATCGGCAGACATGGCCACTTCGACTCCCACCAAACCGATCACCAGCATAGAAGAAGCGACCATTCGTTTCTGTGGCGACTCGGGCGACGGCATGCAACTCGCTGGTACTCAGTTCACCAATACCTCGGCTTTGCTGGGCAACGATGTTGCGACCTTTCCGGACTTCCCCGCCGAAATTCGTGCCCCACGCGGGACGAAGGCCGGTGTGAGCGGATTTCAGATTCATTTTTCCAGCCACGAGATTTTTACGCCCGGCGATACGGTTGATGCGCTCGTTGCGATGAACCCGGCGGCACTGACGACCAATGTTACCGATCTTCGTGATGGTGGCATCCTGATAGTCAATAAAAACGCCTTCGACAAAAAAGGGATGGAGCAAGCTGGCTATGCGAGCAATCCGCTCGAAGACGACAGTCTCGCCAAGTACAAACTGCACTCCGTCGAGATGACGAAGATCACTCGACTCGCGGTCGAAGATTGTGGGCTAACCCAGAAAGAAGCCGACCGATGTCGCAACTTTTTTGCGATGGGGCTTGTTTTCTGGCTGTACGATCGCTCGCTCGATCCAACCTTGCGATTTATCGAGAAGAAATTCGGCGCAAAGTTTCCTGCCGTCGCGCAGGCCAACACCAAAGCGCTGAAGGCAGGTTATCACTACGGCGAAACTGTCGAAGCAATCAACACGCAATACCAAGTCGCGCCTGCCAAGTTGCCGCCGGGTCAATATCGCAACATCATGGGCAACATTGCATTAGCTTGGGGATTGCTGACGGCAGCACAAAAAAGCAATAAGCAGCTGTTCCTCGGAGCTTATCCAATCACGCCTGCAAGCGATGTCTTGCACGAGCTATCAAAACACAAGCACTTCGACGTACTAACCTTTCAGGCGGAAGACGAAATCGCTGCAATGACTTCGACCATTGGCGCCGCTTTTGCTGGCGCGATGAGCGTCACTGCCAGTAGCGGCCCCGGCATCGCACTCAAGGGCGAAGGTTTGGGCTTGGCCGTGATTACCGAACTGCCCATGGTCGTCGTCAATGTTCAGCGTGGCGGCCCTTCGACCGGCTTGCCCACCAAAACGGAGCAGTCTGATCTGCTGCAAGCAATGTACGGCCGCAACGGCGAGTGCCCAATGCCTGTGATCGCTGCCAGCAGCCCTGGCGATTGTTTTGATGTCGCCCTCGAAGCGTGGCGACTGGCCGTGCGCTATATGACACCTGTCATGCTGTTGACCGATGGTTACATAGCCAATGGATCTGAGCCTTGGAGAATCCCCGAGGTTGCCGACATCCCCAAGATACCTGTCGAGCACCCCGGCCCCTCAAGCAACGGCGACGCTTTTCAGCCTTACGAACGCGACGAGCGACTTTCGCGTCCGTGGGCAATTCCAGGCACAACCGGCCTTGAGCATCGCCTGGGTGGCTTGGAAAAACAAGATGTCTCTGGCAATGTCTGCTATGATCCTGACAATCACGATCATATGTGCCGGCTCCGTGCCGAAAAAGTGGCACGCATTGCCAACGACATCCCACCGCAAGAACTCGACGGTCCTGATAGTGGCGATTTGCTAGTCCTGAGCTGGGGCGGCCCTTACGGAGCGTGTGCCACAGCCGTTCATCGTGCGCAGGCCGACGGCAAAAATGTGAGTCACTGCCAGCTACGTTACCTTAACCCCTTTCCCAAAAACCTCGCCGAAATTTTCACCCGATTTGACAAGGTTTTGATTCCTGAACTCAACTTGGGACAACTTAGCCGGATCATCCGCGCCGAATTCAAGATCGACACGATTAGCCTAAACAAAGTGACTGGCAAGCCGTTTAGCGTAGCCGAGATTTTGGAGAAGATTGAGGAGCTGGCCTGACAAGACAAAAAGTTTATCGTGCGTCGTTTGGTTACAAAAACCGGAAAGACTCGCCTGAGGACGCAGAGGATAAACAAAAAATTCTGTGCCTCGGTGTTTTCTGCTTAAAGATTGTTCGTTCGTATATTTCAGATGGCTGATTATTGCTTTTTATTTAAACGTATCCACTCTCCATAATTTTACCGCCATGAGCATCGATACCCCACTCCCAGTTCTCAAGCCCGCCGATTTTGCCAGCGACCAAGACGTTCGTTGGTGTCCAGGCTGTGGCGATTATTCTATTCTCGCACAAATGAAAAAAGTCATGCCGACGCTTGGCGTGCCACGCGAGAACATTGTGTTCATTTCAGGCATCGGTTGCTCCAGCCGCTTTCCGTATTACATGAACACCTACGGCATGCACTCGATTCATGGGCGTGCGCCGGCGGTAGCGACTGGCTTGAAAACGTGCCGACCCGATTTGATGGTGTGGGTAATCACCGGTGATGGCGATGGGCTTTCGATTGGCGGAAACCACTTGATGCACTGCATCCGCCGCAACATGGACCTCAACATCGTCTTGTTCAATAATCGCATTTACGGCTTGACCAAGGGACAGTATTCGCCGACCTCGCCGCTGGGCAAAGTTACTAAAAGCACGCCGATGGGCGCTATCGACAATCCGCTACATCCGCTCTCGCTTGCGATCGGCTGCGAGGCTACCTTCGTCGCCCGTAGCATCGACACCAACGTCAAGCACTTGGCCAGCACCCTCAAACGGGCCTCCGAGCACCACGGCACCTCGTTCATCGAAGTCTATCAAAACTGCAATATCTTTAACGACGGCGCTTGGGCGTACGCAAAAGATCGTGAGACCAAATTGGACACGACGATTGAATTAGAACACGGCAAGCCGCTTATCTTCGGCAAGAACCGCGACAAGGGTATCCGCCTCAATGGTTTGGAACCCGAGGTTGTTGAGTTGGGCAAAGGCATCACCGAGGATGACCTGCTTTTTCACAACGAGAAAAGCCCCGAACCAAGCCTAGCCTATTTGCTCAGCCGGATGCGATTCGAAGACGGTTTCCCCGAGCCAATCGGCGTGTTTCGCTCGGTCGACGCTCCGCGCTACGACGAAATGATCAACGACCAAGTCAAACAAGCGACCAAAGAGAAGGGCAAAGGCGATTTGGAAGCTCTCTTTAACACTGGCGAAACATGGACGGTCAAATGACAGCATGCCCCTTTTGTGGATCAGAAAATACCGAAGGCGCTGACATCTGCAATGATTGTCAGCATTCACTGACGCATCTTACGCATCCTGCGCTCGAGACGCCCGTCGAACGTGGTCTGATGAAAGATCGAATTGAGGTGCTCTCGCCCAAATCGCCACTAACCGTCTCGCCACAAACGTCGATCAGCGAGGTCTTAAGCCAGCTCGTCACGAAGTCGATTGGTTGTGTCATGATTGTCGAAGGAGACGAGCTACAAGGCATTTTCAGCGAATACGACGCTGTCCGTAAAATAAATGTCGATGCCGCCCAATTGGCCGAGCGGCCCATCAGCTCGGTCATGACGTCCGCGCCGATCACGCTCGAAGCCAAAGACAAAATCGCCTTTGCCTTGCATAAAATGCACGTTGGTGGCTATCGCCACTTACCTATCATGACCAAAGGCAAGTTAACCGGCGTCATCTCGATCCGTGACATTCTCAGCTATCTGTCCGAACGCATTGGCATGTCCGCATAAGTCGACATTTTCGACTCCCGTTTTTTCTTGTGTGATTTCTATGCATTGCGAGCGTAGCCCGCAGGCAGTCGGGCTGGCTGGCCAGTGCGACCTACGTCGAGGGAAAAAAACTTGGCTGTAGGAGTTTCGCGTATCCGTTCTCGTGCGCGAGTGGGATTCGCAGTTCGACTATTGCTACAAAATCGCCAGAGACAAATGACCTGTTCTGAGCTGCTGGAATCCGACCTGTTCAAAGTCTCTCGGCCCTTGCAATCGCCCCATAAAAGCTGATACTGAAGGGCTTGCGGCCAGTGAGCGCCGTGTCTTCCGCAAACACTATTTGCCAGCGCATAAACGAAAAGGAAAACCCTATGTCCCGTGCCAAAGCTGTAACATTCAAAGGTGCCCCTCTCACATTGGCCGGCGAGGCTGTCTCGGCCGGGCAAGCGGCTCCTGATTTTACCTTGCATTATTTTGAAGGTGGTATGCAGCCAATCACACTCGCCGATGTGAAGGGTAAGCCGACGTTGCTGAGCGTTGTGCCTTCGCTCGATACGGGCGTCTGCCAGATTCAAACGAAAAAGTTTAACGAAGAACTTGGCTCGATGGGCGACTCGATCAACGCGATCACAGTCAGTCTCGATCTACCGTTTGCAATGAACCGCTTTTGCGGCGCCGAGAACATCGCCAACATCCGCTCTGGCAGCGACTACCAAAACCGCAACTTCGGCAAAAACTGGGGGACGCTGATCGAGGAACTGTTGATTCTCTGCCGCGCGATCTTCGTACTCGACGCCGAAGGCAAAGTCACCTATGTCGAGTATGTGAGCGAAGTGACCGACGAACCTAACTACGATGCCGCCCTGGCGGCGCTGAAGGCATAAGAAATCCTCTCTCTGTCTGAGATAAGTCATAAGTTTCCTTTCATGAAAGCATTTCGATGAGCAACCTCGTAACCCAGCCAGCCCCCGGTTTTACTGCCCAAGCCGTGATGCCTAACGGATCTTTTCAAGAGATTTCGCTTTCGCAGTACAAAGGCCAACATGTGCTGCTGTTTTTCTATCCCCTCGATTTTACTTTTGTCTGTCCGACCGAGATTATCGCTTTTAGCGATGCGGCAGCAAAATTTGAAGCGGCAGGTGTGCAGATTTTGAGTTGCTCGGTCGATAGCCACTTCACCCATTTGGCGTGGCGCAATGTGCCGCGTAACGAAGGTGGCTTGGGAGATATTCAGTATCCGATGGTGGCCGACCTGAACAAGCAAATCGCCAGCGACTACAACGTGCTACTTGAAGGCGGCATCGCGCTACGTGGCCTGTTTTTGATCGATAAAGAAGGTGTGATTCGTCACCAAGTCGTCAACGACTTGCCGCTGGGACGCAGCGTAGACGAAGCGTTACGGATGGTCGAATCTCTGCAGTTCTTTGAGGAAAATGGCGAAGTCTGCCCCGCGAATTGGCAAAAAGGTAGTGCTACGATTAAGCCAGACCCGCAAAGCAGCAAAGAATTCTTTGACAAAGAGTACGCACAAAGCAGCTAGTGTCATTTTTTTCACGGGGGAAGACATGGGTCGATTCATCACCATTGTTATTTTGTTTGTTGCTGTTGCGTTGTTGGTGAATAAATTTGTGCTTCAAGGTGCACCAGAGCAACCTGTTGACCCCCAGAAAAAAACTGAACAAGCTGAGTCGACCCTCGCCGAAGCACCTTCCACCACGACCCCCAGTTCAGACGGATCCGCCTCAGACGAACCCGCTTCGGCGGGCGAGTCAACCGAGTCCGAACCTGTAGCCAAGCCCAAACCTGAACCTAAGACGAAGGCTCAAGCAGAACCCTCCCAGCCCGAAGCCGTTTTGCTCGGCAGCGGCGACCTGCTCACCGGCATTCCCGGCGAAGGCGGTCTTACCCTCGAACAAATCGATTCTTGGTTAGCCAACCCCACGAATCACGTGACACTCCAGCCCGTGCTGCCGCTAAGCCTTGCCGCTGGGGCTGCCGAAATCAAAGGGATCGACGAAAACCCGCTCACCCGTGCCAAAATCGAACTAGGCCGCCAGCTTTACTTCGACACCCGCTTGTCGAGCGATAACACCATTAGCTGTGCCAGTTGCCACGACCCGGATTTCGGTTTTGCTAAAAACACCCCGTTTGGCATCGGCGTTGACGGCCAACAGGGCGGGCGCAATTCGCCAATTGCTTACAACCGTATTCTCAGTGGCCCACAATTTTGGGACGGTCGCGCCGAGTCGCTCGAAGCGCAGGCAGTCGGCCCGATCGCCAACCCGATCGAGATGGCCAACACGCACGAAGCTTGTGTCGAAACGCTCAAAGGCATCAACGGTTATGCGAAACAGTTCGAGGCAGTTTTTGACGATGGCGTCTCGATCGGCGGCGTCACGATCGACAATGTCGGCATGGCGCTCGCCAGTTTCGAGCGGGCCATTGTCACTGGCCCTGCGCCGTGGGACTATTATCAAAAAGTTGCCACCTTTGAAAAATCGTACGCCGATGATCTAGCGTTCATTGAAGAAGAAAAAGCCAAGGACGAACCCGAACTAGATGACGAAGATCTAGAGCTTTGGCGCGAGTACACTAATCTCAAAATGCCTCTCACAGCCCACCCGATCAGCGACAGCGCCATCCGCGGTGGCCAACTTTTTTTCAGTGACAGGGCCGGCTGCACGGCTTGTCACCTTGGTGCAAATTTCACCGATGAAATGTACCACAACTTGGGCGTTGGTATGGATGCTGAGGAGCCTGACGACAAAACCGATTGGGGCCGGTTTGTCGTGACCAACGACGACAAAGATCGCGGCGCTTTCAAAACGCCCACGATACGCAATGTTTCGTACACCGGCCCGTTCATGCACGACGGCTCGCAGCAGACACTCGAAGAAGTTGTCGAGTGGTACGCCAAAGGAGGCCACCCCAATCCGCATCTCAGCGAGAAAGTCAAAAAGCTCGACCTGACCGATCAAGACAAAAAAGACTTGGTCGAGTTCATGGCCGAGGGGCTAAAGAGCGAGTTTCCAAAAATCGAACAAGAGCGTTTGCCCCAGTAAACGAAGCCGCAGAATAAGCAGTCAAGTGCTTCTTTAGTTTGCGTTATTTCTGCGTGGTTCGATTTGTTTTGCCAAGCTATTCGTCCACAACATGGGCATCGACTACGCGGCCTTCAACGACATTGCCGTCCGCAGGCTGCGAGCTTTGTTGGTGTGCCTGCCAAGCGGCGTTGGTCTCGATCTTGACATGCTTCGCCAGCCAGAGTTGCAAGCTCTTCCGCACACCGAATCGTACCGGCGGCAACAGCAGCGACAATCCGACGATGTCGGTAATCACTCCAGGCGTAATTAAAAGCACGCCCGCCACCAAAATCAGTACGCCGTCGCCCATCGCTTGAGCGGGCATTTTTCCTGCTCGCATTTCGGACTGGATGCGAAACATCGTCTGAAAACCTTGCCACCTAGCAAGCGCCGCGCCGACCATGCCCGTAAGCAGCACGACCGAGACCGTCGTCCAAAATCCGAAATGATCACCAAGCTGAAATAACAGCCACAGCTCCAGCAGTGGCATCAGTGTGAACAGCAGGAACAGGAATAAGAGCATCTTCGTCGTCCAGGTTTTGATGTGCTATACGTTACTCGCTACGGTCGCAACCCATCCGGCACGCCGTTGGGATAGTACTTTTCAATCGCTCGTTCGATGAACTCGACACGGTTGGCCGGTTTGGGGTGTGTACTCATGAATTCTGGCGGGCCTTTGCCGCCCGACGATTTCTCGAGAATTTTCATGACGCCCTTCATCGCGTTCGGGTCGTAGCCGGCTAGACCGCAGAGCTTCACGCCCCAGTCGTCCGATTCGAGTTCGTGGTCACGACCATATTTCATGCTCAGTGCCGAGGCGATCATCTGCCCCATTTGGCCACCTTGCCCGCCGTCACTCAACACGCCCATCGCACCTGCCAGGCCTTGATACATCCCTTGTTTGGCCATCCGCTTGTTGCCGTGACGCATGATGACGTGCCCGATTTCGTGGCCCAAGACGCCGGCCAGTTGACCTTCGGTCTCGAGTTGATCGTACAACGCGTGCGTGACAAACACTTGCCCGCCCGGCAGGGCAAAGGCGTTGACGGTCTGCTTGTCAGCCAGGAGAGTAAACCGGAACGCTTTGTAGTAGGGGTTCCGAAGCTTGCTTCCGAGGTTCTGACGGTTTTTTTCGTCTAGATCACGATTCAACGCTTCGAGCAGCTGCCAGCCGACTCGGTCAACGCGATCTTGATCGGCTACGCTACGCGTCGGCCCACCATGTTGACCAACCATTTTGGGAGCTGCTTGCAAACCGAGTTGAATTTCCTCGGTTTCTTCGGTCATCGCGACGCGTTCGGTCTCACCGGTGGTTTCGTTGACGTCGCCTGGCTTCATGTAGTAGCTAATAAACGCAAACGCGGCGATGGCCAGCGCAATCATCAGCCTGGCCTTGAGGCCACCACCTGCACCGCGACCAAACGCCGGACGCCGCTGGCCAGGCTGAGCTTGTCGCCGCTGAGGCTGGCGTTGTTGTGGCTGGCGTTGTTGAGGGAAGGGAAATCTGCCGCGCCGTCGCGAACCGGGAAATCGAAGAGGAGACATCTGCGCACCCTTTGGTAATAAGCCCGATTAATCCAGGATTTCAATATAGCAGGAAGAGGTAGGCGGGGGAATGAACGGCGAATACCAAACCGCGAACCCCAAACCGCGAACCCCGACCGTAAGGGACGGGAGTTACAGTATTCGCTTACTCATCCGGCTTTCGCCGCCGCTTGCGGCCTTTCGGAGCAAACATCCGCTGCACCTCAACGATGCCTTCGACCAGCCGATCGACATCGTCAGGCTGGTTGTAAAGATAAAAACTCGCGCGGGTGCTGGCAGCGATGCCGAGCAGATGGTGCAGCGGTTGAGTGCAGTGATGTCCGGCGCGGACAGCGATGCCAAAACGATCGTTGAGCACTTGAGCAAACTCGTGGGAGTGGATGTGATCGAACACAAAACTAATCAGACCCGAACGATATTCGGGCGCTGGCCCGAGAATGCGAAGGCCGTCGATCTGGCTGAGTGCGTTGTACGCCTGCTCGACGAGCAGTTGTTCGTGGCAATGAATCTCGTCAAGACCGATCGCGTTGAGATAGTCGATGGCTGCCGACATACCAATCGCCGGCGTGATCGGCGGCGTGCCGGCCTCGAACTTGGCGGGCAAAGCGGCCGACGTAAAACTGTCGAGGCGGACTTCGTTGATCATGCTGCCACCGCCGAGGAAAGGCGGCATCGGGTCGAGTAGCGATTCTTTGCCGTACAAAATGCCAACGCCCGACGGGCCAAGCATTTTGTGCCCGCTAAACGCAACGAAATCGGCGTCCCATGCCTGTACGTCGGTCGGCGCATGGGGCACGCTTTGGGCCGCG
>JAJDEE010000017.1 GCA_029259975.1 Planctomycetota bacterium | reverse complement strand
GACATACTATCAAACGTGGCGGACAACTCTCGACCACCGTTGATTTTATTCCAGTCCGTCACCCAAACATCGCGCACCTTACGACCATCACGCGTTACGGAAAATAGCACGCAGGGATAACCGTAAACTGTCTCACGTTTGCCTGTGTTGCTCACTTGGACTTGCGGGCGGACGCGCTGCTGGACCTGTGAGCCACGACCTTTCATCATTTGTTCAACCATGGCTCGCTGCTCGGCAGGAATGTTGTCGAACACACCCTTCATTTGTTCGGCCGCTTGTCCCAGTTGGCCAGCCATGTTGGCAACAAACTGACGATCGATCACCATATAGCTTTTGCGCTGATGGTCGACGACGATCAACTCGTGACGATCACCGCGGAAAATCACTGCGTCGGACCCGCCACGTTGGCCTTCGATGGTTTCCATCCTGAGGAAAAGCCCTTCAGCATAGACACTGGTCCGTTCGAGGCGCGGGGGCGAGTGGTCGTAGTCTTTGGTTTCGATCACGAAGACGACGCCTGCCAAGCAGGGAACATAGAGTCGTGAAATAAGCGTTGTAAAAAGCAAATATCTAAATAGCAATTGCACGACGAGGACTCCAAGTCTGAGTAGAGGCAGAATGGGGATGCTGACAAGGTATCGCCCTTTGCGTCTTCGGAGCAAGATGAGTTTGGCGGCAGTTTCCCGAGAAGGGGCCTACTCGTTACACTGGCATCATGACCAATCGAGAAATTGCCGCCGTTTTCGAGCAGCTTGCTGACTTGCTGGAATTCCAAAACACGAACCCCTTTCGGATCCGTTCCTACCGCAATGGGGCCAGGAAAATAGCCAATTTAAGCGAGCCACTGGCGCAGATCGTCGCTGATTCTGATCGCAAACTGACCGATATCGACGGAATTGGCAAGACGTTATCGGAGAAGATCGAGGAGTTACTCGAGACCAGCAAACTCGACGCCCTAGAGAAATTGCTGGGCGAGATTCCGCCTACCGTACTGGCTCTGTTACGCGTGCCAGGGCTGGGGCCTAAAAAAGCAGCGATTTTGCACAGCAGTCTGGGTGTAAATTCACTAAACGACTTGAGGGCAGTGTGCGAAAACCAAAAAGTCCGTGAGTTAAAAGGATTTGGCATAAAGACTGAAGAGACGATCCTCAATGGATTGGCAATCGCCGAGCAAGCCGAGTCGCGGACACGATGGGTCGAAGCCGATGAGGTTGCGACCGAACTGTTAACGCACATGCACGAGGTGGTCGGTATCGGGCAGATGGAGATGTCTGGTAGCTACCGGCGCGGTTGCGAAACGATTGGCGATCTCGATTTGCTAGTTGAGGCACCGATGGCAGCAGCGGTCATGCAACACTTTGGCACATTCCCAGGCATTGCCGAAATTCTGGCCAAAGGCGAGACCAAAATGTCGGTGCGTCTGGCTAGTCGTTTGCAGATTGATCTGCGTGTGGTGCCAAGCGAATCGTTTGGTGCTGCGCTACAGTATTTTACCGGCTCGAAAGATCACAATGTCGTTGTACGTGGGCGCGCCAAGCAACGGGGTCTTAAAGTCAACGAGTGGGGTGTGTTTCGAGTTGAAGACGACGGCGAAGAAATTTACTTAGCAGGGAAGAACGAGGAAGAAGTCTATGCCTCACTCGAATTGCCCTGGATTCCGCCAGAATTACGCGAGGCGAGAGAGGAGTTTGCGTGGGCCGAGAACGATGTGTTGCCGCGGATTGTCGAGCTGTCCGACATTCGTGGCGACTTGCACATGCACACCACAGCAACTGACGGAAAAGCATCGCTGGAGGAGATGATCGCGACCGCCAAATCACTTGGACTCGAGTACATTGCGATTACCGACCATTCGCAGCGTGTCTCGATGGCCAACGGCCTTGACCCAAAGCGATTGAGAGAGCAATGGTCTGAGATTGATCGACTACGAAAAAAGCTGGAGGGAATCGTCGTGCTGAAAGGCATTGAATGCGACATCCTGGAAAAGGGCGGCATGGACCTGCCCAACGACGTGTTGGCCGAGGCCGACTGGGTAATCGCCAGCGTCCACTATGGGCAAAAGCAGCCGAGCGATCAGATCACCGAACGGATTTTGGGGGCGCTAGAAAATCCGCACGTCGACATCATTGCGCATCCCACGGGGCGGTTGATTAATCGTCGTGAGCCGTACGCAGTCGATATGGAGCAAGTATTTGCTGCGGCAGCGAAGCACGGTAAGATGCTGGAACTTAACGCCAATCCGGCAAGACTCGACCTGAACGACATTCACTGCGCCGCAGCGAAGCGACACGGGGTGCCAATTGTGATTAGCACCGACGCGCACAGTACGGCCGGCTTTGAGGTCATGCGACATGGCGTGCAACAAGCCCGGCGTGGTGGACTGACGTCTGCGGATATTGCTAACACTGGAAGCTGGAAAGAATTTTCTGGCAAGCTTTGAGGCAGCCTACCCGGATAGTTTTTTCAGTTCGGCGATCATCCGTAGGGCCACCGTCATGTAAATCAGTACACCGCCGATGTCAATTAGCACGGTGACAAACG
>JAJDEE010000160.1 GCA_029259975.1 Planctomycetota bacterium | reverse complement strand
GTAATACATGGCTTGCTCCTTGTGTGAAAACCAAGTGATTAACAAAACACCGGTTTATCACGTATCTCAAGGAAAGCCAACGCGGCGCGGCCTTCGCTTTTTTCATAGTTTCATCCTACAATTTCTGCGTGAAATGCTGTAGTAGCACCTTAAACTGGCGGCGATCGTCAGTTCGCCAATTGAGACCACAATACGCCTGCTGCGATGGCCGAGCCTAGTACGCCGGCCACGTTGGGCGCCATGGCGTGCATGATTAAGAAATTTTGCGGATCCTCTTTTAGCCCGACCATATGAACCACCCGTGCCGAATCGGGCACAGCCGAGACGCCTGCAGCGCCGATCAACGGGTTGATTTTTTCGGTGACGAAAAGATTCATGAGCTTGGCAAACAAGATGCCACTGGCGGTAGCGATCGCAAACGAGATTGCTCCTAAGGCGAAAATCAAGATCGATTGCTTCGTCAGAAAAAAGCGGGCGTTGGTGCTACAGCCCACACTAAATCCAAGCAGGATCGTCACCACGTCGATCATACCGTTGCGTGCCGTATTGGCTAGTCGCTCTGTAACCGTGCATTCCTTCAAAAGATTGCCGAAAAAGAGCATGCCAATCAAGACTAACGCCCCCGGCGCGAGAGCCGTACAAATCAAGAAGGCAGCAATCGGAAAGATAATTCGCTCTCGGCGCGATACGTGACGAGGCGGTTTCATGCGCATTAGCCGCTCTTTGCGTGTCGTCAGCAAAACCATGATGGGCGGCTGAATGACGGGGACAAGTGCCATATAGGAATACGCAGCGATTGCGATGGCACCGAGCAAATTAGGGGCTAGCCGCGAAGACAGAAAAATGGCTGTCGGCCCATCGGCACCACCAATAATCCCGATCGCGCCTGCCTCCTGCGGAGTAAACCCTAGCACGAGCGCGCCAAGAAACGTAAGAAAGACACCCACCTGGGCTGCCGCTCCCAGCAGGACCAGACGCGGGTTGGAGAGCATCGTAGAAAAGTCAGTCATCGCTCCAATACCCAAAAATATCAAAGGTGGGTAAACCCCTTTTTCAACACCAAGATACAAGTAGCGAAGCACGCTGCCTTCGTCGTAAACACTCAGGCCCATCCCAGCAACCGAAGGGATATTGCCAACGATCACTCCGAAGCCAATCGGCACGAGCAACAGAGGTTCATAGTGCTTGGAGATCGCTAGAAAGATAAATAGCATCCCAATCAAGATCATCACTACATTGCCGATCTGAAACTCAGCAAACGCAGTGGTCTGATAGAGCTGGCCCGCCTTGGTACCCAGATAATCCAGTGTGTTCATCGGTCAACGGCTATCTCGAGGGTGAATTCTATGTGAAATATGATGTTGACGCCGCCCCTCTAGCGTCCAGCTCAAATCCTCCGCAGACAGCTCACGCGTGTGTACGATTCGATGCGGGACGCGCAATGTCATTGCTACTGCGGTGGCAATCACAACGACGATCTCCTCCGACAGACCCTCTGCCGCCTGTGGGGCGGGGGCTTCCGTCGCTGCCTCAGCCGCCGTTGGAAAAAAGCGATCCAAGACGGCAATGATGCGAGGCAGCGTGCCAATGAAGATGCGGACCAAGATCAACGCAGCAAAAACTACAAACAATCCCATGATGGCCAAGGGAAAGCCATGATCCTCAAATAACGGTTCCCAAACGAGCTGAGCGAGCCTAGGTTCGAGGCTCGCAACTGCCCAAACTGCGTAAGTCATTTCGAGTGACTCCTATCGTGAATTTCTGGCCTCAAAGTGGCATCAAGCCATGTTTTTTCGGGGGACGGACTTCGCTTTTTTTCAACGAATTACGCAATGCTAACGACACCATGTAACGGGTCTGGGCCGGGGAAATCACGTCGGTGATCATTCCGTGCGAAGCAGCCATGTAGGGCGAAGCAAAGCGGTCCTGGTACTCCTCGATTCGCTTGGTTCGCGCGGTCTCACGATTCTCTTCATTCGCCAGCTCTTTGCGATACAGCACATCGACCGCCCCTTCGGCACCCATTACGGCGATTTCTGCGGTGGGCCAGGCGAACACGAGATCGGCTCCCAGGTCGCTACTGCACATGGCAAGGTAGGAACCTCCGTAGGCGCGCCGGGTGATGACCGTAATTTTGGGGACGGTTGCCGAGGCGTAGGCGAAAAGCATTTTTGCTCCGTGGCGAATGATTCCTCCCTGCTCTTGTTGTACCCCTGGCAGAAACCCGGGGACATCGACCAGATTGACAATCGGGATATTAAAGGCATTACAAAAACGAATAAAGCGAGCCGATTTGTCGGAGGCATCGATGTCTAGTGCCCCAGCAAGAACAAGCGGTTGGTTAGCGATAATTCCGGCCACAATGCCATCAATACGCGAAAAGCCGACGATAATATTCTTCGCAAAATCACGATGTACTTCTAAAAAACTTCCAGGATCGACAATGCGTGTAATCACCTGGTACATATCCATGCCTGCTCTCGAATCTGCCGGAACAAGATCGTTCATACCTTCGTCGGGATCTAAGCAAATGTCCGCCGTGGGTGCGTGAGGAGGGTTCTCGAGATTGTTTGCCGGCAAATACGAGAGCAAGCTGGTTGCGATTTCCAAAGCGTGTTGATCATTGTCGGCGATGAAGTGGACGTTGCCGCTGATGCTTGCGTTGGCAGCGGCACTACCGATTTGTTCCATCGTTGCCTGTTCGCCCGTCGCCGCTTTGATTACCTGGGGACCGCAAATAAACATGTTTGCGTTCTCCCGAGTCATGATCAAAAAATCCATCAGTGCGGGCGAGTACGCTGCCCCACCGGCACAATTGCCGGCGATGACGGCAATCTGAGGAACACAGCCCGAGAGAATGACATTGCGGTAAAAGACTTGTCCGTATCCTGAGAGAGATTCCACGCCCTCCTGAATGCGCGCGCCCCCTGAATCGTTGATGCCCACCAGTGGCATTCCGCATTGTTGGGCGTAGTCCATGATGTCGCAAATCTTTTTAGCATGGCGTTGTCCGAGCGCTCCGCCGCCGACGGTAAAGTCTTGGCTGAACGCAGCGGTCGGGCGACCGCTGACAAGCCCGATGCCGGTCACCACTCCATCGCCGGGAAACGACTTGCTCTCCATGCCAAAATCGTGACAAGCGTGGTCGACGTGCATGCCCCACTCTTGAAAGCTGTCTTGGTCGAAGAACACGTCGATCCGCTCTCGCGCCGTGAGTAGCCCTTTGGCATGGCGTTTTTCAGTCCGTGCGGTTCCCCCGCCCAGTTGTGCGGTCTCGCGGCGTTCATCCAGGTTGTTAAGAAGGTCTTGCTTAATGCTCATTGCTTAGTCCTAAAACTTCTAGTATCTTTCTTGCTGCCGTCTCGGGCGGGAGAACGCCTTCGACAACATCATGCTCTAAGGCGTCTCGTATTTCTCGTACTTTTGCGTGTTCGCGGATTGCCTGTTTCATTTGCAACTCGACAAGTCCCCACAGCCAACGCAAGTTCTGTTGCCCACGGTTTTTCGTCAGGGTGCCATCGTCTCGTTGCCGCTGAACACGTTGCTCGACTGCTTTCCACACCTCTTCAATTCCTTCATGCTCTAAAGCACTACAGGTTAACACGTCAGGCAACACGACGGATGTTGATCGTTGTGAAATGGATTTGAGCGCAATTGCGTATTGGTGAGCTGCCCGCTCTGCTTCCAATCGTCCTTCGCCGTCGGCCTTGTTGACAGCGATCACGTCTACCAACTCAAGCAGTCCCCGCTTGATTCCTTGCAGCTCGTCGCCGGCGCCAGACTGCATTAAGGCTAAAAAGCAGTCGGTCATGTCGGCAACCATCGTCTCTGATTGCCCAACGCCTACCGTTTCTACGAGAACCACGTCATAACCGGCTGCTTCGCACACCAACAAACTCTCTCGCGTGCGACTGGCGACTCCGCCCAGTGTGCCTGCGGAGGGTGAAGGGCGGATGTAGGCACCTGACTCAGCCGACAACAGCGTCATGCGTGTTTTATCACCCAGAATACTCCCGCCGCTGATGCCACTGGAAGGGTCGACAGCCAGGACAGCAACACGCCGACCGCTGGTTGTCAAAAGTAATCCCAGGGCTTCAATAAAGGTGCTTTTGCCGACGCCTGGCGCTCCGGTGATGCCCACTCGAAGGGCATTTCCGGTATGCGGAAGTAGCCTTGCCAGTAACTCCTCCGCCGTTCTCCGGTGGTGTGCGTTCTTCGATTCGATCAACGTCAGTGCCCGTGCTAGAGTGGCGACTTCGCCATTTCTCACGCCAGCGTAATATTCGTCAAGCGTCAGTTCGCGACGACCCGTGCCGTTGGGACGCTTACTTTTCATACCAGCCACCGATCATGTCTTGCTTCCTTCGGAGGCTTCTCCCAAATGAATATCGAGATGCTTTGCAAGCGAAATCACTAGCTTGGTAGCTGCCTCGCTGATCACCGTGCCAGGACCGAAGACGGCAACAGCGCCCGCTTCGAGAAGAGCTTTACAATCCTGTGGAGGTATCACCCCACCTGCGACGATCATGATATCCTCGCGTCCTCGACTTGCTAACTCATCACGTAGCTGAGGCACCAGAGTCAAATGACCGGCCGCTAATGAGCTGACACCGACAATGTGGACATCGTTTTCAATCGCGTGTTGCGCTGTCTCTGCCGGAGTTCTGAATAGGGGGCCGATATCGACGTCAAATCCTAGATCAGCGAAGGCCGAGGCAATGACTTTCTGTCCGCGATCATGTCCGTCTTGCCCCATCTTGGCGACCAATATCCGTGGGCGGCGTCCTTCGGCTTTGGCGAAACTCGCGGCCAAATTACGCACTCGCTCCGTGCCACTCTGACTGCCAATTTCTGCTGCATAGACGCCTTGGACGGCATTGACTGGCGCTTTGTATCTTCCGTACACTTTTTCCAACGCTCCGCTAATCTCTCCAACTGTGGCTTTGACCCTGGCCGCTTCGACGGCCAATTCGAGCAGATTCCCTCTCTTTGATTCTGCGCACTCGCTTAACGCTCGTAAAGTGTTATCAACGCGATCCGAGTTACGCTCTGCTCGCAATCTCTCAATGTTAGCAATCTGCGATTCGCGTACTGCTGTGTTGTCGACATGCAGTACGTTGATATTTTCTTCGACGGCTAATCGGTATTTGTTGACACCAACTACCGTTTGTTGGCCCGAGTCAATGCGTGCTTGCGTACGCGCCGAGGCTTCTTCGATACGCAGCTTGGGAATCCCTTGCTGAATCGCCTTCGTCATGCCGCCCAATTCTTCAACTTCGCAAATGTGCTCCCAAGCCTTGTGGGCCAGATCTTGCGTCAAATGTTCTACAAAATAGCTGCCGCCCCAGGCATCGACCACGTCGCAGGTGTCGGTTTCTTGTTGCAGGAATAGCTGCGTATTGCGAGCGATGCGAGCCGAAAAGTCGGTTGGCAATGCTAATGCCTCGTCCAGTGCGTTGGTGTGAAGCGACTGGGTGTGGCCGTGGACGGCTGCCATTGCCTCCACGCAAGTGCGGGTCACGTTGTTGTAAACATCTTGGGCGGTTAAGCTCCAGCCGCTAGTTTGGCTATGCGTGCGAAGAGAAAGGCTCTTGGGATTCT
>JAJDEE010000159.1 GCA_029259975.1 Planctomycetota bacterium | reverse complement strand
GCGGTCGACGAGACCCTTACGCCCCAAATCGTGGCGGGTCTTGCCTTCATGCTCGCTGATCCATTTTTCGACGCGTGCCTGCGTCGCGATGCCCGCATGGTCGGTGCCCGGTTGCCACAGCACATTAAAACCCTGCATGCGCTTCATGCGGCACAAAATATCTTGCAGCGTGTTGTTGAGCGCATGCCCCAAATGCAACGCCCCCGTCACATTTGGCGGCGGAATGACAATCGTAAACGGCGGCTTTTCTGACGCCGTGTCCGCGTGAAAATAACCGCCTGGATAGCCAGGATGCGGCGCCTCCCAAAACGGATACCACTTTTGCTGCGCGGCATGGTGGTCGTACTGCGAGGGAAGTTCGTTAATCTCAGACATAGTGGCTGTGGTCATTTCTACTCTCTCGTTCCCATGCTCTGCGTGGGAACGCACTGGCTTGGCCGCTCTGCGGCATGTGACGTGACGCAGAGCGTCAGGAACATTGCGTTCCCACGCAGAGCGTGGGAACGAGGACGAGGGCATTAGTCATTCGGTCATTCTTCTTTACACAATTTGTATTCAATACTATCCACCAACGCTGCCCAGCTTGCTTCGATGACGTTTTCGTGGACGCCGACGGTGCCCCAGTTGTCTTCGTTGTCGCGGCTTTCGATCACGACGCGCACCCGCGCGGCGGTCGCGGCGTCGGAGTTGATCACGCGGACTTTGTAGTCGACGAGCTGCATGTCGTTCAAGGTCGGATAATGTTCGTTCAATGCTTTCCGCAGGGCGGCGTCGAGCGCGTTAACGGGGCCATCGCCTTCGGCGACTTCGTGGTGTAGTTGGTCGTTGATCAGCAGTTTGACGGTTGCTTCGGTGATTGGCTCGCCGCCTCGGCTGACAACGCTGGTGTGGTATTGCACTAATTCAAAGTGTGGCTTGTAGGTGCCGGCTGCGCGCTTGACGAGCAAATCAAACGAACCCTCAGCCGCCTCGAACTGGTAGCCCTGGTTTTCGAGATCGACGACTTGCTTGAGGATGCTGTTCATCAGTCGTTTGTCGTTTTGCACATTATGCTTGGTCGCGAGCGCGATGATATTCGACCGCCCCGACAGCTCGCTGACCAAGATGCGGCGCTCGTTGCCGACGGCCGCCGGGTCGATATGCTCGTAGCTCGACGCGACTTTTGTCACAGCGTGAACGTGCATGCCGCCTTTGTGGGCAAATGCACTCGGCCCGACAAACGCCTGACCGTTGCGGGTGTGCATGTTGGCGATTTCATACACATAACGAGACAGCTCGGTCAGATGCTCGACACCACCAGTTTTTGTGGAAGTCGAGTCGAGCACCTCGTAGCCCTCTTTCTTGAGAGCCAGATTGGCGATCACCGAAATAAGATCGGCGTTGCCACAGCGCTCGCCCAGACCGTTGATGGTGCCTTGGACGTGAACCGCGCCTGCGGCGATCGACGCCAACGAGTTTGCCACGGCCAGTTCGCAATCGTTGTGCGTGTGGATGCCAAGCGGTTTGTCGATTTTGCTGCCAGCTTGTTGGGTGATCGAAACAATGTCTGTTGGTAAGCTGCCGCCGTTGGTGTCGCACATCACGATGATTTTTGCGCCAGACTCGGCGGCGGCTTGGATGGTCTGCGCGGCGTAATCGGGGTTGGCCTTCCAGCCATCGAAAAAATGCTCGGCGTCGTAGATCACTTCGCGACCTTGCTCGCAGAGAAAGCTGACGGTCTCGCGAATCATGGCCAAGTTCTCGTCGAGCGAAACGCCAAGCACCTCTTTCGCATGAAAGTCGGACGTCTTGCCGACGATCGTGATCACCGGTGCTTGCGCGTCGAGCAGCGATTTCATGCCCGGGTCGTCAGCCGCCGAGATTCCTTTGCGACGCGTCATGCCAAACGCACACGCTTTGCTATTTTTGAGCGGCTTCTCGGCCAGCTTCTGGAAAAATTCGGCGTCCTTAGGATTCGAGAGCGGGTAGCCACCTTCGACGTAGTCGAACCCCAGGTCGTCCAAACGACGTGCGATCAGCAGCTTGTCCTCGAGCGAAAAATTCACTCCTTCGCCCTGGGCACCGTCGCGGAGGGTCGTGTCGTAGGTTTCGATGCGTGTCATGGGCAAGCGTAGGGGACGTCACAGCAAATTCAAGGGACAAAAATAGCCGGATCGCAGCTAAAGGACCGATTTTACCTGCCCCAGGTTCGGCGAGCAACAGCCGGTTACGGGCCGGTTAGTCTCATTTGTGGGACAATATCGTTCGATTTCTGACGAATACGCTTGTGAAACCACCCTTACGGGTAATCAAGCTCAGTTTGTCGCTGCGGTATGCTAAGTTTGACAAACGAGTTTCAGCGATTTTTCAACCGATCGGCCCAGCTGCGCAAGCGGTCTCTGCCGTTTCTTTGGGGAGAACCAAAACCATGTCTGCTATTTTTCTGTTCGCCGGGCTGATTTTAGCCGGCTTGATCATTGCCAGCTCGATGCAGCTGCGTTCGTTTCAATTGCGGATGGCGGCGATTGGCGCTGCGGCGGTTGTGTTAGGAATTTTCTTTACGCTGGCCTCGTTCCGCTATGTTGGTGAGGATTCAATCGGTCTAGTGAGTAAGAACATCGGTTTCACTTCGTTGGGGTCTGGAAAAATCATAGCCTCTAACGGAGAAAAAGGTCCGCAAGCAAAAATACTGCCACCAGGTTGGCATCCGTGGTACTGGCCATTCATCTACGATATCGAATTCGCACCGATCGTCGAAATCGAACAGGGCACGGTGGGCATGCTAACTGCCGCTGACGGCTTACCGTTGCTGCTAGGTTCCACTTACGCTCCCCTTTGGAAATCAGGAACCGAGCGACAAATGGTGGGTGCTGCTGAGTATTTCCTCAGCGATGGCAATGGGTTCAAGGGTCCGCAAGCTTCGGTACTCAGCCCAGGAACCTATCGCTTTAATCCAAAATTATTCAAACTTGAGACAGCCCCGGTACTGACGATCGAAAAAGCGGAAGTTGGCGTTGTGAAATCAAATGTTGGCGAGGCCCCTCCACTTGGTCAGGGCGAGCTAGCAGACGGCTCGCAGCGTCTTGTGGACCAAGGGCAACTGGGCATTTGGCGAACACCCTTAGAACCAAGGCAATACTACGAATACAGCCACAGCAAAGCTTACCAAGTCACCAAAATATCAACGAGAACACAGATTGTGCGTTACACGACGGGGCGAGGGCCGCAAGCTGGCGGCCATGAAGAAACCGAAATCAACGTCATTACTTCCGACGGATTTGATTTCCCTGTGGACGTACGAATTCAATACGAGATTAAGCCAAAGGATGCCCCGTTACTCGTAGCCAGCGTAAGCGATGACCAAGAGGGACTACGGGAAGTCATGAACTCCGACGTGCGGGCCATCTTCCGAAACAATGCTCAGGGTGTCAAAGCGCTTGACTACGTCAAGCAACGCAAAGAACAGGAAAAAAAGTCGTTGGAAATGCTTCAAGAAAAGTTGTCCCACATCGGGGTCTCGGTTACTGCCGTCCGCATTGGCCGTGTTGGTGATGAGGCAACACTAGGCTTGCTGTTGAAAACGCAAAAAGATCGCGAGATCGCTTTGCAGGAACAAGAGACGCTCAAAGTTCAGCAACTAGCGGCTGAGGAAGAAAAACAACTAATTCGCACGCAGCAAGAAGCTCAAGAAGAAATACGTTTGGCGACGGCCCGATACGGTGTTAAGATTGCAGAGCAAGATCGACAAAAGTTAATTATCGCCGCCGGCGCCGAAGCTGAAGCCGTCAAAATCAAAGCCGAAGCACAAGCCAACGCCTACAAGCAAATCGCCGAGCAAATCGGTAGCGGCAATGCAGCCTTGGTCGAATTACTGAAAATCATCGGCGAGCGGAATATCTCGATCACGCCTCGCGTGATGGTCGTCGGACAAACTGGCAGTAGCGGCCAAAACGGCGAAACTACCGCGCTCATTGGCACAATGCTCGATACGATGATGCAAGACGCGCCAGAGAAGTAGCCGAGCCAATTTCCAACTTCCCTTCGTAGACCAAGCGAGTAGAATGAACGCCCCCAGTGTTCTGTCTCACGTGAATTGATGGATAGCTTTTTACGAGGTTTAATATGAAATCTAAGGACGAACTCCAACCGATCATCGAAAAAATTGCCTCAGTCGACAGCCCCGTCGGCATGGACGCGGTCTACGTCCACGCGCTCATTCTCGACCATTTGCACACGCTAAACGATCGCATTGAACGGCTCGAAAAAGAGATCGAGACACTAAAATCGTAATCGCCAATGCCAGCAAAGGCTGCGATCGTTAGCGTTCGCCGAGTGTACGTTTGCGCCGCAGCAAATGGTGATAATGCTGAGCAAACCGATGCGATTCGTCGCGCACATATTGCAACAGCCGCAGAGCGAAGGAGTTGCGGCTCAGCCGGAGCGGTTCTTGCCAGCCGTTGACGTAGATTAGCTCTTCTTTTTTCGCCAGCGAAATGATTAGCGGTGGCTCAACGTCCAGCGATTCAAACGCTTTGACCGCCTTGCCCAACTGCCCTTTGCCGCCATCGA
>JAJDEE010000158.1 GCA_029259975.1 Planctomycetota bacterium | reverse complement strand
CGGCCAGTGTGCCGCTGCCCGAAAATGTCCACATTTTCCCCGTTGGCCGCGCCCAGGAATTCGATTTGCGACGCGACGGCGAGGTGATCGCCAAAATCCAAGGTATCAGCCGCAACCAGGGCAGTCAGCTCGACGACAGCGGTTTTCGTCGCGACGCCAACGGTTTGTTCACCATCGGTGTCTCGCATGGCACGTCGGCCTCGCCAGGAACCGAGGGCGATCGGGTCCACTACATGGCACTCGGCGGCCAGCATCACCGCCAGACGGTCGACCAATCGCCAGGGATCGCCCACTACTGCGGATCGCCTCAAGGACGGACGCCCGACGAAACCGACGCCCACGGCTGCACACTCGTCACGGTCGATGACAGTGGCAATGTGAAAATGAGCTTCGTCGCGACCGATTCACTGCGTTGGATTACCGAGACCGTCCAATTGACCGCCGGCACCGACGAAGACGCCCTCATGACCCAATTGCAAGCTCGCATCGGCAAGCTGCAAACCAAACACTCCGGCAGCCGTTTGCTGATCACGTGGCAAATCGAAGGCCGTGGGCAGGTGCTCAATCACATCCGTCGCGGTGGCATCAGCGACCAGATGGTTGAATTGCTTTGCGAGCAGTATGGGCTCGCTTCGGCAGGCAATGGGTCACCCGAAATTTGGACGGTGGCAATCGAATGCCATGCACCGCTCGACGTGCCACAAGAATGGGTCGACGAAGAAACGATCATGGGCGACATGCTCCGCGAGTTTCGCGTTTTGGAGGCCGACGTCGACATCCCGCTACGGCTCGAAGAATTTTACCCTGAAGGCCTTTTGCCTGAAGGCCTTTTGCCTGAAGACCTTTTACCTGAAGACCCTTTACCGGATGAATTATCACCCTCTCCCCGAGCCGAACTTGCCACCGTCGCCGACGAAGATCGCGCAAGCTTGCTCTGGGCCGCCTCAAAAATGGCCGTCGATTTGCTCGACGGCGATGAAGAAATCTCCGTAGCCTCCGGATCCGCCGGGGGATGACAGCGCACATAACAATACACTCGAAACAATAGCCGTAGTGCAGTCCCCCGGCCGATCCGGGGGCTACGACAAAACCTAAAACGCGTCCCGAAGATTCCTATCATGAAAATCACAGACATTCGTATCGACGGATTTGGTGTTTGGCACGACCTCAAGCTGGGTGGCCTTTCGCCCCGACTAACCGCTTTTTACGGTGCTAACGAAGCTGGCAAGACGACCCTGATGCAATTCACGCGGTCGGTGCTGTACGGCGTGTCGCCCGAGCGGCGTCAGCGTTATCTGCCCCCCGTCAACGGCGGCCAACCGGGCGGCTCACTAGGCTTGATGGAAAATGGACAGCGTTTCGACGTGAGTCGTATTGCCGATCGTGGCGTCGACGATATTGGTCTCGTGCGAATCAGCACCCCCGACGGCCAAGCCACCGGCGACCGCCTGCTCCGCGAGGCACTGGTCGACATCGACGAAGCAACCTACAGCAACATTTTCGCCATCGGACTGGGCGAAATTCAAACGCTCGGCACGCTCAACGGCAGCCAAGCCGCCGAATGGCTCTACCGGCTCACCTCCGGACTCGACCGAGTGAGCCTGTACGACGTCATCCAAAACCTTCGCCAAACGCGGCACGATCTGCTTTCCAGCGACGATCGCAAATCGAAAATTAGCCAGCTGATCACGCGCCGCGAAGTCCTGCGCGGCGAAATTCAGCAGCTCTCGCAACGCAACCGCCAATGGTCGCAGCTCGGCGTGCGCATCCAAGAACTCGACGCCGAAATCGCCGAGCAAGAGGCGATTGTTGCCGATTGCCAACACCGCGCTCGCACAATCGAGATTGCCGTCGGACTGAAGCCGAACTGGCGCAAGCGGGCCAAAATCACCTCGCAGCTCCAACAGTTCAACGGTAATGTCCAGCTCCCCGACGACGGCATCGAGCGGCTCGACAAGCTCACCCGCAAAATCGAACAAAACCAGCGCGAGGCCGATGTACTGCGCGGCCAGCGTCAGCAAATCAAAGCCGAATCCGAGCGGCTCGACGTCAATCAACTGCTCGTCAAAAACGCTTGCCGCATTGATGCCCTGGGCGAGCAACGCGATTGGCTCCAGTCGCTCGAACGTCAAATCGACGATCTCGAAACCGAGGCCGAGGAATTCGAACAGCGCCTTGAAAACGAGCAAGAGCGCATCAGCCACGCGTTAGGCGTCGCCGATCGCGAGCATCTCAAGGTCATTAGCCGAGCCGACATCGAAAGCCTACAGCCGCAGGTCAAAGAGCTACGCAAAGCCCAAAAGCAAGTTGAACACGCACAGCAAGAAGTCGACGCACTCGCCGAAAGCGAACGCTCGCTGAAGGTGAAAATCGATTCGGCCATCATCGGCGGCGAGCATCACGGTTTGCCGATGGATTTGCGCGAGGCCAGCGACTTGGTCGGCAACCTTCGCAGCCGACTCAAAGTCGAGCAACGCATCGAACAGGCCCGCAACCACGAGATGGACCTCGAACAGCAAAGCCACGATCTACTCGACGATCAGGTCATCCCGCTGAGCACTTTTAATTGGATGCTGGCAGGCGTCATCTTCGGTGGTCTGTTGATTGGCACATGGCTGTGGATGCCCAGCAACCCGTTGGGCAATGCTGGCGGGCTGCTGGCGTTGGGTTCAATACTCATGTTAGCCTTTAGCTTCGCATTCAAATTTTTCGCTGAAGACTCTGCGGCAG
>JAJDEE010000157.1 GCA_029259975.1 Planctomycetota bacterium | reverse complement strand
CGGCTCTGCCAGGGTCGTTAGCGATACGCACGAGCCAAGGAACGCCTTGGTCGAGCTTTGCGCTTAGCCCCAGTTTTCTGCCGGTGGTCCGCGAGTTGGTTTCTTACTTGGTAGGCGACCCATGGTTTCAGCAACGTAATTTGGTGGTAGGGGAGTCTGCAGTTCTGCCCTGGAATGTTGGTGCTGAGGCAGCAAGCGTGCGTCTGCCTGACGGATCGCGCCAAACTCTAACGCTGCCTAGCGCCGAGGATCGTGGCCAGCTAGTATTTCCAGCAACCAATCAACTGGGCGTTTACCAGTTTAACGCTGATGGTAAAGAGTGCGCCCGTTTTGCGACGAGTCTCGATGGTCGAGATAGCGATCTTGCATCGATTGAATTGACAACACTCCCGTCAGATTTTTTCGTACGCGAGGCCGAGGGGTCGTTGGCTCTATCTAGCGCAAGCGGCGGGGTTTCGTTTGCTCGCACACTGTTGGCAAGTGCGTTGGGCTTGCTTTTACTCGAAATCGGTCTGGCGTGGACACTAGGCAGGGGGTGGGGATGAACCTATTTTCTCAGCTAGTTGTTGGTCTGCTATTCGGTCAAACCGAGGCTGCCGCGCCACTCCAATGGCGTTTGCGTTGGAATTGGAACTGGCCGCTATGGGTTACGGTGCTAACAATTGTTGCTGCGATTTCCTGGGTGATGGTCCTCTATTTTCGCGAGACGTCGACAGCAGGTAAGCCCATGCGAACGTTGCTCGGCACGTTGCGTTTGACGGCTTTGGCGTTGGTTCTGCTCATGTTTGCACAACCCACCCTGGAGTGGCTTCGCCAGGGACGACCTCGATTGTTGCTGCTGGTTGATCGTTCGGCCAGCATGGGTACGCTCGATCGTTATCCCGGAGCAAAACTTGACGGACAGCGTGAGGTTTCGCGCAGGGGGGTTTGGCTGAAGATGCTGACCGAAGGCGAGCAGCCGTTGGTCGAGCAGTGGCAGGCAGCCTATCAGCTTGAAGTGCTCGTTTTCGACGAGACGGTAGAGCGGCTCGTTGATTCGGAGCTGACGTTGACCGAACAGTTGCAAGCTCTTGAATTGGTAAGCGAAACCGCAGGCAACGGCACCAGGCTGGGCGATGCGGTCGATTATGCGCTGCGCGAATTGCCTGGTGATCCGCCGGTAGCGATGGTTGTGTTGACCGATGGTATTGTTACGCGTGGACAAAGCTTGCCCGAAGTAGCTAAGCGTGCTCGACAGTTGCGCGTACCGCTGTACACGATTGCGGTTGGCAGCGACCGCCGCCGCTTTGATATCGCAGTTGAAAATTTGCTGGCCGAGGAGATCGTTTTCCCGGGCGACCGGCTGCAAGTCGAAGCGACCGTGCGCGCTACGGGCTTCGAGGGAAAAACTGTGGATGTCCTTCTGCGTGATGCGGTCGCTGGCGAATTGGCACGCACCTCGATGCAACTTCCAGCTGACGAGTCGACGAAAACAGTTCGACTAAGCATTCGCCCCGACAAGCCTGGGAAGCTGTCGCTAGAGATGGCCATTGCGTCGCAAGACGAAGAAGCGAACACCGACAACAACCGTGCGCGAGCTGTCCTCGAGGTGCGCGACGAAAAAATCCGCGTGCTCTTGGTCCAATCGCAGCCAAGCTACGAGTATCGGGCGCTCAAAAGTATGTTAGAGCGGGATCCTACGGTTGATTTGCGTGTCGTGCTACAAGAGGCCGACGCCGATTATTCGACGGTCGACGATACTGCCCTGCAAGCTTTTCCTGTGAGCGAGCAAGAATTATTCGCTTACGATGTCTTGTTGCTCGGCGATGTCGATCCTGGGCTGTTACCGCGGTCGGTGTGGCCGCTCGTCGAGCAATTTGTGACGGTGCATGGCAGTGGATTGGTGTGCATTGCTGGGCCAAGATTTATGCCGCTCGCCTATCGGGGCATACCATCGTTGGAGCTATTGCTGCCGATACAGTTCGACTTGCTCAATCCGTTGCGATCGCAAATCGGCGGTGCAGAAACTTTTAGAGTCTCCCCAACCACGCTGGGATGGCGGACACCTAGCTTGCAGTTGGCCGAAACGAAGGAAGTCTCGCGGCAAATTTGGCAAACGTTGCCGCACTTGTCGTGGATGTTGCGATTGGATGAAGTCAAGCCTGGTGCGCAAGTGCTGGCCGAAGTCGCAGACCTGACCAACCGTCTTGGACAACGGTTGCCTGTTGTTTTGCGACATTACGTGGGGGCAGGCGAGGTACTGTTTCACGCGACTGATGAAACTTGGCGGTGGCGGTGGCGGACGGACGACCGTTATTTTGCTCGTTACTGGGGGCAAGTGATGCGGCGATTGGGACGTGGGCGTCTCGCTGCTGGCAGACGAGGAGTGCAGTTGACGGCAGACCGTTCGCTCTACGAGCCGGGCGAACCGGTCCAGTTGCAAGCAAGATTTCGCAACCCGTCTCGCGCGCCTGCCTCAGCAGATGTCGTGGTGCAACTGCAAGGAACAAGCGGCCCGTCGCGTCAAATTAGTTTACAGCGACAACTAGGACGACGCGAATTGTTTACCGCTAAAGTCGAAAACCTCAAGCCCGACGAATATGAAACGCTACTCATCCGCCCCGACATGCGAGGCCCTGGCGAGGCCGCGCGATTCGAGATTCGGCAACGACCCCGCGAGTTGGCACGCGTGGTCGTGAATCGTGAAGGGCTGAAAGAGGCTGCTGAAATTTCTGGCGGCAAGTCGTATGTAATTCCTGACATTTCGCAACTAGCCCAAGAGCTACCGCCACCCCGCCAAAAAATTCTGGAGGAGTCGCCTCCTCGTCAACTTTGGAACAGTAATACGATCATGGCGCTGTTTGTGATTGTGATAGGTAGCGAGTGGCTGCTACGCCGCCGTTATGGGATGCTTTGACTTTATGCCGCAAGAAATTTTCACTCAACTCGAACAAGTTTGCCGCCGCCGCAGCCAGCGTCGTTGGCTGACGGCTACCTGCTGGGCACTTGTTGCTGCGTTGGCGGCGGCGTTGTTGTTCGTGGGGATCGATCGTACGCTCGGTATTGTTGATCCTGTGGGGCGTGGGCTGTTGACGATAGCGTTTGTTGTCAGTTGCGTGTTCGTTTTGCGCCGTTGGCTAGCGGCTGTGTCTACGCTTGATGGAACGCCATTAGATGTTGCCCATGAGGTGGAACGCCAGCATCCCGATTTACGCGATGTCGTTGCCAACGCCTGGGAATTTTCTCGTCAAGCAGACGGCGACCTCACCGCCGGGTCGGAGTCCTTGCGTCGCGCGACCGTTTTGCGCGCTGCTGCCTCAGTGAGCAAAGTCGATTGGCAGCAGCTCATTCCGCGCAAACCACTGAGGCAGGCAGCTTTGGGTTTGGCGAGCGTGGGGCTTATGCTGGGCTTACTAGGTTGGTGCCTCCCTCAATCGATGGCAATAGGTTTTACACGACTGGCCAATCCGTTGAGCCGTGTCGAGTGGCCACGCGAGCACGACCTTCAATTCGTCAAGCCGAAGTCGCTGCTGGCCGCCGGCGAAGACCTCGTTTTGCAACTGCGTGATACGCGTGGTGCTTTGCCCGCGACGATCACTATGCACTACCGGAACAGGCGCCAGAGACGCTGGCATGAAGAAACACAATTGCTACTAGCCCAGGGCAATTCGTTAAAAATTCGTCGCACGAACGTGCAAGAATCGTTGCAATACCGCGCCACAGGCGCCGACCATCAAACGATGCCGTGGCACTCGCTGGAAGTCTTAGAACCACCGCGCGCCGAGCGGCTGCAAGTCACCGTTCATCCACCAGCTTACACCGGGCTGCCAGTGAAAATTTTAGACCAGGGCATCTCGATCTTCGCAGGTAGCGAGTTGGCATTGCAAGGTCATACGGATCAGCGTGTTAAGCAGGTTGTTCTGCAAAGTGCGAGCGGCGAGCGAATTGCAGCTACGGTCGGACCCAAGGGGAAATCATTCAAGATTGAGCCTACCGACTGGCGAGTTAAAAATAGCGACACCTACACTCTACAGCTGACAACCACCGCCGGGCTTACTTGTCGTGCTGCTACCAAGCTGACACTGGATGTCATTGACGACCAACCGCCGCAGGTACGTTTTGTTGAGCCATTGGGAGACCTTACCCTCTTGCCAAATGTGGCTTTGCCACTGGTGATCGAGGCGAACGATGAGCTGGCTCTACGCGAGATACAATTGAATTATCGGCGATCGGACCGCCCCCAAGCAGGCGAATTACGGTTGCCACTGTGGGCAAGTGTGCAAGCAGAATCGAATCGAGGGCAGCGACAACTCGTCGAGTTTCTTTGGCAACTGGAACATTTGAAGCTCGAGCCAGGCTACGTGGTCGAAGTTCGCGCTACGGCTAGTGACTTCCAACCTCGGATGGGACAGACCAAGCATGCGCTGCGTCTGAACATCGTTTCTGAGGATGAACTTTGGCGCCAGATTCTTGAGCAGCAAACGCGACTCGCCGAGTCGCTCGCAAAATTACTACGCGAGCAACGCGAGCTGCACGGAATCACAGAGGATTGGGCAGAGTCCCCCGATTGGTCGAGTTCGCGATGGGCCAACGCGTGTCATGTGTCGCTGTTCCGACAGCGGCAAATTTCTGACACTCTCGTCGGAAGTCCGTCTAGTTTGGTTGGACAACTGGCCGGCTTAATTCAATCGATCGAGCGAAACAATTTGTTGCGTCCCGAGGTGGCCGATCGCTTGCTGGCTGCACACGCGCAGTTGCAGACTCTGGCCGACGAGCCGTTAGCTGCGGTCGAACAGTCGCTCAGCGAGATCGTCCGGCAATCGCGGCAGTCGGCCACACAGGAAAAGCTACGACCCCTGATTGCATCAACTGCCGAGCATCAAGAACAAACGCTGGTTGGTTTGCGTCGTGTGATCGATCTGCTGACACCTGGAAATGTATTGGGGCAGTTGGAAAGAGATTTGGCTGAGATCGAAATTAATCAGCAGTCGTTGACTGATCATTGCCAAGCAGAGCTTGCGCCGCAAATGTTTTTGTCGGAGAGTACGGAGCCGGAACTGCAAGCGACGATCGCCAGCGCCGCACGCCGCCAACGCGATTTGGCTCGTCGCTTGGCCGAGTTGTTGCTCAACGTGACGCAGGCGTCTCGTCGATTAGCGACTGACGAGACGGGGTTGGCCGCGAGATTGGCAGCAACCGTTTCACTGGCAGTAAAACTGGAAATACAGGGAACGATTCAAGCCGCGGCCGACCAGTTGGCACGGCGACGGCTAGGACGTACCGCGACGCTGCAACGACAGGTGCTCGAGCAATTATCCAAACTGCGAGCGAGTTTGGCTGGTCACGATATGGAGGGGACCAGCAAACGATTCAAGGCCCTGCAAGCCACCGAGCAAGAACTGCAACGATTGCGCCGACAAGTGGCAGCACACGAACGCGAACTTCGTCAGCTTAATCCAGATGAGCGCCAGCTAGAACTTCTCCGCCGCCAACGAAAAAAAATGGCGGCGCAAGCCGAGAAAATTTCTCGCCAACTTGAGCGGTTGCGTATTCCAAAAGCTGCGAAACCGGCCAGCGACGCAGCGGCGCGACTCCGCCGTGCTACACTCGACAGCGAAACTACCCAGCAAGCTCGGCAACAACTCGACAATGCCCAGCGCCAACTCACCACCGCACGCCGCCGACAACAAGTGGCACTAGCCCGCTTGCAGCTGGCACAGCTCGATACCAAACTAAAAGCATTTGTTGGCACCCAAGTGGCAATTCAGCAAGAAATCCTCCGTCTGAAAGAATTGCATGAAGCGACGGGCCTGTTCAGTCAAGCCCAAGAGCAAAGCGTGTTGCTGTTGACCGACCGCCAAGCTGCCTTGCGCGAGGAAGTGATCGCACAAGCAGATCAATTAACGACGCTCCCGGTGTTTGCCCACCTACTACGAATGGCCAGCAAGACCACGCAAACTGTGGAAGCTCGACTACTACAATTGAAATTGAATCAGCTCACCTCCTCATTTGCCGAAGAGGCCGTTCGCCAGTTGATGCA
>JAJDEE010000156.1 GCA_029259975.1 Planctomycetota bacterium | reverse complement strand
AAGATCTTCGTCAGTAGCGTAAGTGAGATCTCCCTCGGGCGAACGAGCGGCGATTTTTTTGAGCTCTTTTTCTTCGTTGCCACTGATCGGTTTGTAGGCGTACTCGATTGCCCAATAGTCGTACGGGCCGATAGTCGTGGTGGCGTAGTCGCCCTGTTTTTCGCCTTGGCGTGAGATGTTCAGCGGGTTGTAATCCATCACGCTGCCGCCGATTCCTTTGACGCGCGTGATCTCGGGGTCATTAATCTCGTCGAGCGAGAGCATCGTGCTCGCCTTAAAATTGTGTCGCAGACCGAGCGAATGGCCGACCTCGTGCATGACGACTTCTTTGATCGCCTGACCGAGTAACTCTTCGGGAAGCTTTAGTTCTTTGTCTTCGTCGGCTAGCTTTTCTTCGCTCTTTTCGTCGTCAGCGTCGGTGTCGTCAGCGTCGGTGCTGTCGCCTGCGTCGCTGTCATCATCCGATTTTCCACTATCCCCTTTATCAGCTGCATTCATTCTGGCGGCCAAGGCCATCGCGGCGAGGCGATACTCATGACGCTTGGCGACGGCGCACTGGCAGGCGTTGAACTTGCCGGCAGCCAAGCGTTTGCTGAGCAGGTTGTGCAGCGGCCCGTGGCTGGATGGCACCAGTACTGGCATCTCGCCGCCACGACCTTGCTGATGGAACTGGGCGCTTAGTTGATAGCTTTGCGGCGTGTAGGGCAGGCCGTAACCTTGCTTGACTGCCATCATGGGACTGAGGATTTCGCCGACGCCGAGCAACAGGTTAGGGCCTTGCTGGTTGTCGTTGCCCTGGCCGGTCGGTACTGGGGCACCCATCATGAGCGCGTATTCGTCTTTCCAGTAGCGTACCCAACTCGCGTCGAAAATGACGTCGCCGTCGATCATCTCTCCGGTGATCGGGTCGGCTCGCAATCCCGACATGGCAAAAGTATATGGTGTCGTGATCCAGCGAAAGGTGCAGTAATTGGTATCTTCGGGATCAAACTCGTCGTCGTCATTTTGCCAGCGGACTCCGAGTGCGTTGCGGAAGCCAATTTTGCGAAACGCCTTATTCCATTCGAGGATGCCCTCTTCGACGTACGGTCGGAATTCATGCGGGACGGTGTCTTCGACCCACCAGATCAACTGCTGCTTAGGCGGCGAGAGCTTGGCTTTGGGGTTGGCTTTTTCGAGCCGCCAGCGATTGATACGGCGTACAAACGTCGTGTCGGGTTTCTTCGAACCGAAGTCTTTGGTCGCGCTGATGAAGTGCCCAACGCGCTGGTCGGCGAAACGCGGTTTGTAGCTCGACTTGGGACGTCTGGTGAGACTGTAGTGCAAAATCAGCGTCACGCCGCGGTGATCGACAACACCATCATCGCGCGACATCCAGCCATAGCGTCCCGAGCTAAACGTCGCTTCGACTTGCAGCTCGATATTGTTTTTGAAAGCCTTGACTTTGTGCCAAGAAGTCCGGCTGCGATCAATGCTGCCGATGCCAAGTTGCGCGAAATCGGTGAAGAATATCTCCGCTAAGTCGACTAGCGGCGCACCGCCGGGGGACATGCTGACGATCGGCAGGGCCTTGAGTACCGAGTCGGTGAAGTTTTGCTTGACGGCCTTTTCGAGTGGCGTGCCTTTGGGCGCCTGGTAATGGATATTCTTGCGGACGAGCTGAATCTTGTCGCCGACGCGGCGGAAGTACAGAATCCACTCGTCGCCAAAATTCAGTGGCGTGCCGGCCGACGCCATGCCACGAGCGATTGCCATCGGGGCGATTAGCTCGGTGTTGTACAGGCTCGATTTGATCTCGGCGTAGAGGTGTTGGTCTTTTTGGTAGAGCGTGAATAGACCTTCGATTTTTTTGGCGTCTGCGATCGTTTTTTTGAAGTCGGCAAACTTGCTCTTCTTTTTTGACGAACTGGCAGCTGACGCGGATGCCCTCGTGGCCGATTTGGAATTCACTGCTGGCTCGTCGGCAGAGACCGCCGAAAGAGTCACTAACCCGGCGGCCAAAAGCAAACCTACGACAACACGGATTCCCAACGAAAATGCACTTCTCATGACTGTTCCCCTCAAAAAAAGACCTGCTCGGCGTTCGTGACGAAGCTGCAGGCTCGGACGGTGTCGGGTTATTTTACCAATAGGAGTAGTCGGTTGCACGCGAATTATCACGCGTCAGGACAAAAGAAATCGGCCATCCTTCCCGAACTCCTGCTGGCATTCTAGAATAGGGAGTTTGGCCATCGGTGCCACCTCAGCTTAGAAGCCTGTCTCTCCGCCGAGACTAGCTCGCCGGCTATTTTGTGAAGTTCTTAGCCCCCACGATGATCGTCTGTAATGATTGAGAATGCTCCTGTCAAAACGTTGAAGCACGCTGGGTTTACCATCGAGGGCTACTCGCGCGCGGCTGTGCAGAGCTACTGGCGGATTCCTGAGCTAAAGTTGGGATTCGATCTGGGGGGGCAGCCTTGGTCGTTTATGGGAACCGAAACGTGGTTCATCTCGCATGGACACCTCGACCACATTGTGGCGCTGCCGGTTTATGTCGCCCGACGGCGGATGATGAAGATGGAGCCGCCGACAATTTACATGCCTGCGGCAACCATCGAACCGATGCAGCATATTCTGCGAAATTTTACGCGGCTCGACCGTGGGCGGATGCCATGCGAGTTGAAACCGATCGAGCCAGGCGACGAAATCGAACTGTCGCGCGAGTTGGTGGTGACGGTTTCGGAGTGCAAACACAGTGTGCCAGCGCTGGGGTTTATCGTCTGGGAACGAAGGCGAAAGCTGAAAGAAGAATTCATCGGCTTGTCGGGTGATAAAATCCGCGACCTACGGCTGGCGGGTACCGAAGTCTCGGCCGAACACCGCACGCCGCTGATCGCCTACGCCGGCGACACGGCACCTGCCGGACTCGACAATTGCCCCGAGATGTATCAGGCCAAAGTGTTAATCTGCGAGATGACGTTCGTCTCGCCGGACCATCGCAAAGAAAAAATCCACAAGTTCGGCCACATGCACCTCGACGACTTTGTCGACCGCCGTGACAAGTTTCAGAATGAGCTGGTAATCGCTTCGCACTTGAGCACCCGTTATCACCCCAACACGGTCAAGCGGATGGTCGAGAAGGCGCTGCCTGGGATGCTCGACGGGCGGTTGAAGTTATGGCTGTAAATATGGAAAGCGGCAAGAAAAAACCGCTAATATACGCTAGTACACACTAATGAGGCGAGCGGAAAATAGGTATTTACCTGCCCCAACCGACATCCATTTTTGCCACAAACGAAGTGAACCACAACGACACAACGGGCACAACGTAGATTTTACGTTGTGCCCGTTGTGTCGTCGTGGTTAATTTTTAAGCAATTCTTTCGCCATCAGGGTAATTCTCAACTGCCGCTCGCCTGAAAGAAGCATTAGCGAGTATTAACGTCGATTAGCGGTTTACTACTCTTGCACACGCACAACATTGTTCTGGTAAAATCCGACCAACTCGGGGTTGCCCGGATCGTTTTTCCAGGTCTTACCGTCGAGAACGAATTTGTATTCGTACTTGCCGGGGGCGAGTTCCAGGGTTGAAGTATAGTTACCCTGTTCGTCAGGGCCTTCGAGGGCGTGTTTAGTTTGTTGCCAGTCGTTAAACGAGCCGGCAAGGTAGACCGCCTTGGTAGGCTCGGTCGGACGGTAACGGAAGTGGACTCGATACTTGTCCTCGCCGATTTTTTCAACGCGCGGCGGACCGATTCGCAAGTCTTGATCGGCACGGCTCATAGTGAGCGAGCCGATCATCATTTCTTGCCAAGTTTGATCGCCCCAAAAAACGGTAGCCGTTGGATCGGGGTTGAGCAGATTATCGGCAGAGTTGTCGTAGTGCGCGACCATCTGCACTTTGGTACCGGCTGGCAGAGGTTTCGGTTCGGCGAGTAGGTAAACGTTTTGCCAATTGAAATCGTAATTTGGCACGTCGAGCAAAATCTCTTCGGTGTCGTCGGGATAGTGAGCCGTGAAACGAAACGACTTGCCCCGATAGTGCATATGCGGTGAGAGCGAGTAAAGCAACGAGTCGTGCCGCATTAGATAGCTCGTGTTGACACGATAATCGTTTGCGCCGGGAGGGATTTTGAATTTGTAATTCATCGCCGCCTCAGTCAGAAACTCTTTTTCGACCTTTTCGGCATCGGTAAAAATGAGGCCAGCTTCGCTGATATCGGTTTGGGAGCTGCCATTGGGCGTGTAATGAACTTGAAAACACAATTTCGAGCCTGCAGGAATCCGCAACGCCGAGTTTTCTGGGCCCACCATCGGAGGTAGGCCCGGTGCGTAAGCGACGATCATGTTGAACAGGGCATCTTGCGCACGAAAGTTTTTCTGTTCGGGCGGGACGAAGAACAAAATGAGGTGGTGCACGACGGCGCGGTTGCCGGGGCGCGCTTCGGAGGCGAGGACCCATTTGTCTTCGGTAAAGCCGGGGTCGAACATAAAATGCTGGTAGGAGACGACGCCTTTGGCTGGCACCTCGTAAACTTTGGGCATTTTGAAGACGATATCGGGCTGAGGGATCCGCCAGCCTTCGGCAAACTCGCGCGGCGCGGGCAAGTCGGACGGCTCGCCTTCTGGCAGGCCGTTTTCGACCCATTGAGCGAATAGCCGTTTGTCTTCGGTTGGCATGCGGGCATCATTTCTGAACGTGCCATGTTTGGGGTTGGCATGCCAAGGTGGCATGCGGCCATTGTCGATCACTTCGAGCATCGTGTCGGACCAAGCGGCGACGTCGTCGTAAGTGGCCAAAGCGAAGGGCGCAATTTGCTCGTCGCGATGACACTCGATGCAGTGCTGCTGCACGACGCGCGAGATTTGATTGCAGTAGGTGATGTCGCCGCGCGGTTCAATCGGTTTTGGACGACTTATTAAACATCCGACGGCTGTTGTTTTGGGAGTGGTGATCGGCTTGTCGGCCAGAAGCTCGTCCAAGGTGGTCGTCAGTTCGCTGCTAGTCGGCTTGCCTCGCGAAAAACCGACGCCGTACTGATCGTCGATTCGGCCCCAGTAACGAATCGTCTGCTTAGCGTCGAGCAAAAAGGCTTCGGGCGTACGCGTTGCGCCAAACTGATCTGCCACGCGACAATCGGGATCTTTTAGGAGTGGGAAATCAATGTGATGAACGCGCGCATAGTGTGTCATCTCGGCAAGTGTGTCTTGACGGTTGGCGTTGATACCAACGAATTGCACGCCCAGGGGTTCGTACTTCGCTGCCATTTCGACTAGCCGCTGACCGTAGAGTTTGGCCAATGGACACTCGGTGCCCAAAAACACGACGACGATCGCTTGCCGGTCTTGCCAATCTGACAACGAGTGGGCTGCGCCGAGGTAATCGTCGAGCGTGAAATCGTCGATGTGAGAGCCAAGCGGGGTTTCGTTCAGGCTGCGCGTTGTCGGAGTAGCAACTTCAGTGATCGGTAGAGTTGGGGTATTCCTCTGGCAACCAGCCAAAAGCATGGTTGCCAGCAAGATGGTCCTCTGATTGAAGTGACTGGTAGACATTTGTTGAAGCCTCTCTCACAGAGAAAGTAGTAGCGGTCAATTTTCACGAGGTAGAGCTTGCTGCATATTGGAATTGTTTAGCAGTTTCCTACGCAACAGGAGGTCCCACCGATGCACAGTATCACGGATGTCATCAAACACTTCAAGCAAAATAGGAGCGAAGAGTTGCCGGAAACGGCGATTGCCGAGGCTTGCTGCGAGGCAGGCATGACTTGGCGCGAGACCCTGCCACCAACAGGTCGATGTCCGTCGTATCGGTTTTGTCGATGCCTAGCGTTGGCTGCAATCGGCCAAGTCCAGACGCCAGCTAAAGAAAGTGCTGGATAACAAATGACTTACGGCTATGTTAATGCCATTCGGGACCGATGCGAATGGCAAACCCCTCGACAAGCAAATTCTTGAAAACCGCGAAATAGCAATGGAAAATGGACAGCTACGCAAAAAGCCCTCAAATACTTTGTCGTTGCGTGGTTGGTAGATTAGGATGGAACGGAACAAATGTTCCACTTTGATTTGCTATCAAAGCTCGCAGGAAGATATCTGAGTGCTCCGGAAAGAAAGTGTAATGCTACTTAATCCCTCCCCACAAAGTCGCGCAATCCATTTTTTACTCTGCTCTGCGATGGCCCTCTTGGTGGTCACGCCATCAACTGTTTTTTCTCAGCGTCTGGTCTCGAATCAGATTGCTGCCCGACAGGGGCTTGAACGCGCGTGGTTCACACAGATTCGCGTTGACTCGTCGGTGAACCGTGTCGAGCAATGGCTGCTCGACCAAGATATGCTTCTTGCACTTACTAGCGCTGGAGTCATTCAAACAATCAGCACAGAGACCGGCAAAACCCTGTGGACCACCGAGATCGGAAATGGCCGTGCTGCTGCCGTTGGGATGGCAGCTAACTCGAAGTATGTTGCAGTGATCGTGTCTGGACGCCTCTACATTATGAATCGAGATGGCGGGCATCACCTGTGGTCGCGGCAAATCGGTGGGGCTGCTAGTGCTGCCCCTGCCCTGAGCGGTAGCCATGCCTATGTCGCTTTGGTAGATGGCCGCGTCGAAGGCTACCAGCTGGACGACCCCTCCGCGATCGTATGGCAGTATCAGTCTGATGGCCGCATCTTTCAAAGTCCGACTGTTTTAGGAGATATCGTTAGTTGGACATCCGACCGTCGACTATTGTACGTTGGACAAGCGGACCGTCCGCGGATATTGTTCCGTGTTCAGACGAATGAAGAGGTCATGGCTGTACCTGCAGAGCAAGATTCGCATCTCTTCGTGGGTACATTAGACGGCTATCTTTACAGTTTCCACAAATCGTCCGGCAGCGAACAATGGCGCTACGCAACAGGCTTCGCCATTACAAGCAAGCTGACAGCTGTCGGCGAAAAAGTGTACGCCGCCACCGAAGGGCCAACGTTGCATGCCGTTCACGCTCTCACGGGCCAGCCAGTATGGCGAGCCGAAGGGGTCAAACAGTTCGTTGCCAGCAGTGCGAAACATACTTATGGCATCGACCGCTTCGGAACGTTGCTGGTACTAGATAGCCAATCGGGAAGCGTCGCTGGTCGGCTTGCCACCGCCGCCGGAACCTCGGCTCTGACGAATAGTCAGTCGGATCGCATTTTCCTGGTCAACGATCGAGGACTCGCGCAGTGCCTGCATGAGGTCGGAGCAACAGAGCCAACTTGGCATCGAGCAACGACCAAAGCAGACGAATCAATGCCTGAGGAAACTGAGGGCGGTCCTGGTGGGTCTGGTACCAAAGCACTCGTTTCTGAGGACAAAAAGGCTGAGGACCATGCGGAAAGTCCCTTTGAACTTAATGAGCTAGAGAGTGAACCTGAGGACACGGATACTTTTGAATTCTAAGCCGATCTGCAGGCGAAAATTCACTTGCGGCTGCTAACCCGCAAACCCTACTTGCGAAGCGTCGGGCTTGCGAGTCGCACAAATCAGAACATCGCGAAATCCCAACTCAAGTCACAAATGAACCGTTCGGGCAGACAATCGCCACACAGACGATTCATAGAGTTACCCGTAAAAGGAATTCTTGTCGGCTCGACGAGTTGGTCTCGGTGTTGCCCGTTCTTCGCATCTTGCGCGGGCATATCCGGCTACTTGTCGTCGATCCACGACATCAACTTGCGTAGTTCTTTGCCGACGACTTCAACCGGGTGCTGACGCTCGAGACGGCGGCGGGCTTTGAAGCCTGGGGCACCAGCTTTGTTCTCGAGGATCCAGTTGCGGGCAAAAGTGCCGTCTTGGATTTCTGTGAGAATCTTTTTCATCTCGGCTCTGGTCTCGTCTGTCACAATCCGCGGTCCGCTGCTGTAGTCGCCATACTCGGCAGTATTCGAGACGCTGTAACGCATGTAATTGAGTCCGCCCTGGTAGAACAGGTCGACGATCAGCTTCAGCTCGTGCATGCACTCGAAGTATGCCATTTCGGGCTGGTAGCCAGCCTCAACCAGCGTTTCAAAGCCGGCTTTCACCAGCTCCGCCGCGCCACCGCACAGCACGGCCTGCTCGCCAAACAGATCGGTTTCGGTCTCTTCGGCAAAGGTAGTGCGAATCACTCCGCCACGTGTGCAGCCAATGCCCTTGGCATAAGCAAGGCCGATCTTGAATGTCTTGTTGTCTTTATCGTAGGGGGCGTCATCGTCCAGCGCGATCAAGCCAGGCACGCCGCCGCCAGCAACAAACTCGCTGCGAACTAAGTGGCCTGGGCCTTTCGGAGCAACCAGCAGCAGATCAACGCCTTTGGGAGCTTCGATCTGGCCAAAATGCACATTAAAGCCGTGCGAACACATCAGCACGTTGCCCGGCTCAAGGTTATCGCGAATGTGGTCGCGGTAGATGTCGCCCTGCACTTCATCGGGCAGCAAGATGTTGACGATGTCGGCCTGCTTGGTTGCCTCGGCGGCAGAGAGTGGCTCGAAACCGTGGCTGACGGCCAGCTCGTAGTTGGGGCCACCAGGTCGCTGGCCGACGACGACGTTGACGCCGCTTTCTTTCAGGTTCTGGGCATGAGCATGACCTTGCGAGCCGTAGCCAATAATCGCAACGGTCTTGCCTTCGAGTGCTTTGAGGTCGGCGTCTTTGTCGTAGTAAATTGTGGCAGCCATGAGAGTAACTCCAGTATTTTCAATGCGGTTCAGTACGATATTAGTGGAAATGGCCAATGACCAAGCCTCAATGAACAGTGTTGCTCGGTTTGTCAGGCTTCATTGGTCGTTGTACATTCAATTTGTTTGCGCAGTTTCGGCCGCCTGAGTTTTTTCGGGCTGCACACCACGGACCATGGCGATGCGGCCAGTACGGACTAACTCAAGGATGCCGAAGGGTCGCATGAGGTCGATGAACGCTTCGACTTTTTTCTCTTTGCCCGAAATTTCGACGACGACCTGATCGGGCGAGACGTCGACCACCCGGCCACGAAAAATTTGGCACAGCTCGCGAATCTCGGCTCGTTTGCCGCCGCTGCTGTTGACCTTGAGCAGCATGAGATCGCGTTCGACGAATTCTTGAGCACTGATGTCGTCGACTTGCACGACAGTGACGATTTTTTCGAGTTGCTTGCGAACTTGGTCGAGCAACGCCTCATCGCCCACTACCACAAACGTCATCCGCGACAGTTGTGGATCTTCGGTCTCGCCGACCGCAAGGCTATCGATATTGTAACCGCGCGAGGCAAACATGCCTGCGACGTGCGATAGCACTCCAGGGATATTCTGCACCAAAGCAGAAAGAACATGACGCATAACGGGCAACTCCCAGTGATCGGTAATCAACGGAAACGAAACCTACAATAATAATCTGGACGGGGCATGTTCACAAGCGGGTGGCGGTGAATGACCAAGGACCAAGCCCCAACGACCAATGAATAACCGCGATCTAACAGATCGCCGAGGCGTTTCGTTTCGCTTGGATCCGGCGAAGCATTGCACCCCGGCGATGTCATTAGGGCCTGATTTGGGCATTCTAACTTGCTAGCTGCAGCTTGCCCGCGACGCATCCGCTTGCTAGCCTGAACGGTTTTGTCACCTCCGCCGGACGACAGTAGGGTCGAAGTCGATGTCTCGCACTGCCGCTCCCATCGCTGAGAAGACTCCGCCTACCAGCTCGCCGCCCGAGGCAATCCGCATTCGCGGCGCACGCACTCACAATCTGCAAAATATCGACCTCGATATCCCGCAGCACCAGCTTGTGGTAATCACAGGACTCAGCGGCTCGGGCAAAAGTTCATTAGCTTTCGACACGTTGCTTGCCGAGGGCCAGCGACAGTACATCGAGAGCCTGTCCGTCTACTCGCGTCAGTTTTTCAATCAGCTCCAGCGGCCCGATGTCGACATGATCGAAGGTCTCCAGCCGACGATTGCGATCGATCAAAATCGGACCACTCGCAATCCGCGTAGCACGGTGGCAACCGTCACCGAAATTTACGATTTTCTCCGCGTGTTGATGGCCCGCGTGGGCGAGGTTGCTTGCCCCGATTGCGGTTCGCCTATCGCCCAACAAACGCCGGTTGAAATCCAACAGGCGATCGAAGATTTTGATATTGGGACCAAGGTAATGATCCTCGCCCCGATGGTGAGGGGGCGCAAAGGCAAGCATCAAGATGCGATGCAACGAATCCGCAGCGAAGGCTTTGTGCGTGTGCGAATCGACGGCGAGACCTACGAAGTCGAGCACACTCCCGAGCTAAAAGCCCAAAAGCTCCACAACATCGAAGCAGTCGTCGATCGGGTAGTGATCCGCGAGGGGCTAGAAAATCGCCTTGCCGAGTCGGTCCGTTTGGCGATTAAGCATGGCGAAGGCGCACTGCGAATCAGCTATCTCACTCCCGAGGCGAAAGACCGAGTTAAACAAGGTACAACGGTGAACAGCAGCATCGACGGATGGCAGGAACGCGTTTTTAGTACACTGTACGCCTGCCCCGATTGCAAGCGCAATGTGGCCGAAATCGAACCGCGCACCTTTAGTTTCAACAGCCCTTACGGTGCCTGCCGATGCTGCGACGGCCTCGCCGCTCGCGAAGGATTTGATCCCGAATTGGTCCTCCCCGACCTCACACTTTCCCTAGGCGACGGCGCAGTAGCTCCTTGGCGTGGCGCCACGACTGCCGCTCGGGCCAAACAGAAAAAGCTAGTCGCCGAATTTCTCACGGCTGCTAAAGTCGACTGGAAGTCGCCCCTCGAAGCGTGGCCCAACTCGGCACGCGAACAACTGCTCGCCGGCGATGGCAGTTGTTTCCTCGGCGTGCTGGCTCACCTTGAAATGGATTATGCCAAAGCGAAACGTGACAAGGTACGCGAGCATCTCGAAAAGTTTCGTACGCACGTTCTCTGTGTCGATTGTGGCGGTTCGCGGCTCCAGCCCGAGGCACGCTCGTGCCGGCTGGCCGGCAAAACGATTCAAGAGATCACGGCGCTGCCGATCGATCAGTCGCACGATTTTTTTGCTGCATTGCAATTTGATCCTAGCGATCAGCCGGTGGGTGAGCCGCTGGTTGCCGAAATCCTCAAGCGGCTCCGGTTTTTGCGGCAAGTCGGCGTCCACTATCTCTCGCTCGACCGCGCTGCCGATACGCTCAGCGGAGGCGAAATGCAACGCGTGCGTCTCGCGACAGGTATCGGCTCGGGGCTGGTCGGTGTGCTCTACATTCTCGATGAGCCTTCAATCGGCTTGCATCCGCGCGACAATGCTCGGCTGATCGAATCGCTGCGTGACTTGCAGCAACAAGGCAACACGGTGCTGATCGTCGAACACGACGAAGAAGTCATGCGTGCAGCCGACTGGTTGATCGACCTTGGCCCCGGCGCCGGCTCGCGCGGCGGAAAAATTATCGCTGAAGGCAAGCCTGACGAAGTGGCGGCCAATCCGCAATCGCTCACTGGCGATTATCTTGCAGGCAGGCAGCAAATCGAAACCCCGACCGTGCGTCGTAAGGTCGCGAAGAGCCGGATGCTACAGCTCGAAGGCGCTACGCTTAACAACTTGCAGGATGTCGATGTCCATTTTCCGCTCGGTGCATTCACCTGTGTGACGGGAGTCAGCGGTTCGGGGAAAAGTTCGCTGGTGATCGACACACTAGCCCGCGCGCTGGCTCGCAAGCTTAACGGCGCGATGGCACGTCCCGGCCCGTACCAAGCACTACGTGGCGTAAGCAAACTCGACCGACTGATCCACGTCGACCAATCGCCAATCGGCCGCACGCCGCGATCGAATCCAGCGACGTACACGGGCATCTTCGACGAAATCCGCCGCACATTTATCAGTACCAAACACGCCAAGCAGCTCGGTTACAAGGTCGGGCGATTTAGCTTCAACACCAAAGGGGGACGATGCGAAGAATGCCAAGGGCAAGGCGTGCAGCGGATCGAGATGCGGTTTTTGCCCGACTTGTTTGTGACTTGCGCGATTTGTCATGGCCGACAATTCAACCGTCAAACACTGGCAGTGCGCTACCGAGATAAATCGATTGCCGATGTGCTGGCGATGAGCATCGACGAAGCCGCCAACTTTTTTGAAAATCACGCGAATATCCACAAGATGCTGACCAGCCTGGTTGACGTCGGCCTGGGGTATCTCACCGTCGGCCAGCGCTCGACAACGCTCTCAGGCGGCGAAGCCCAGCGCATCAAACTGGCCGCCGAGCTAGGTCGCCCCGCGCCAGGGAAAACGCTCTACATTCTCGACGAGCCAACCACCGGCCTCCACACCGACGACATCCGCCGCTTGCTAGGCGTCTTGCAAAAGCTAGTCGAGCTTGGCCAGACCGTCCTGGTGATCGAACACAATCTCGACGTGATCAAAACGGCCGACTGGGTCATCGACCTTGGCCCCGAAGGGGGCGCCGGCGGCGGGCAAGTCATGGCGACCGGCACGCCCGAAGAAATCGCCCGGTGCGAGCAAAGTCACACCGGGCAGTGGTTGCGAGGCGTTCTGGGCTAAGCATCGTTGGCTAAAATTCTATTTCGCCGAACTCGCCCTTTAAGGTAGAATGGAGTTGTCTACGCCACACCTCTCTATCAAACGCTGGAGCCAGAAACCTCATGGCCACCGTCCTGCTTGAAGATCGAGAACAAATCGAGATTCCCACGATCCATAACCTTGCTGAATTTCGTCGCTGGGCGTTGTCGGAAGATTTTCCTCAGCGTGGCCGGATTGATTACATTGCAGGAAAGATCGAGGTTGATATGTCACCAGAAGATTACTATACGCATGGCACTCTCAAAGCTCGAGTTGCTGGTGAAATCATTGATCGAGTTGCAGAGTTGGATCTTGGCGACATATTAGTCGGCGAGACTCGTGTTTCAGACGTGCCCGCAGACTTGTCGGCTGAACCCGATGTAGTAGTCATTACCTTTCAAGCCTTCGATGACGGCCGCGTCCGACTCATTCCAAAGGCGAGTGGTAAAGAGGGACGTTACGTCGAAGTTGAAGGCGGTCCCGATTTAGTCGTCGAAATCGTTAGTGACAGTTCCGTCAAGAAAGATACCGTACGATTGCCAATCTCTTACTTTCAAGCCGGGGTTCGCGAGTACTGGCTGATCGACGCGCGGGGCGAAGAACTTTCGTTCCAACTACTCCGCCGGGGCGACACGTCCTTTGAACTTACCCCTGCAGACGCCGACGACTACCAGCGTTCCGAAGTTCTCGACGCCAGCTACCGTCTCGACCGCTCGCGTCACAAGCGGGGGCACTGGGTTTATCAGTTGCGGTTACGGTGAATCAATAGAAATCGCCCGGTGCGAGCAAAGTCACACCGGGCGGTGGTTGCAAAAAGTCTTGGAGTAATGACTAGTTCTTTAGCAGCGACGTCGCAGCGAGACTACGCCTATCAACCCCATGCCAAGCAAGGCAAGGGTGGCTGGTTCTGGAATTGCGGCACGGACGGTGGTGTTGAGCGCGGCGGCGATAACTGAGCCTGACATGTCAACGTTGAAGACATTGGCGCCCTGAGTGTGTGTGCCTGACATGTCTACCAAATTGGGAACGACACCAGGGTCAAACGTGCCGGTAGCAAGGGTAACACCACCGGTAAAAGAGCCGAGGTTAGCTTGCCCTGACAAAGGCACAATGCCGGCTGGATCAACATAAGTCGAAACAAACGTGCCGCCGATCACACCCACATCAAACGTCGGAGAAGAGAGGTTGCTAGTACCGATAACCACCTCGATGACGGGGCCTACTGATTGGGTTTGAAAAACGTTGAAAGAAGCACTGGCAGGAGCGATCGAACTAACGTCGTTATTGCCACCTTCAACAAGGAAAGCTATACCAGCCAAGCCCTTTTCGTCGGCCTTGGCCACGGCGATCCAAGTACCGCCTGAATTAATATCTGACGGGTTACTGAGATCCAAATTTAGACTCAAATCAACGATAGCTGCTGTGGCAATGCTACTGATAGCAAGCGTACAGACGACTGCACCAACAAACAAAATAGATCTAATCATTAGAACAACTCCTTAAAAAAGAAAAATGAATGCCCCATCAGTAGTGGCCGGATAAGCAGCGATTTGTCACGCGCTCGACCAGCTACTTCTGGCAGGGGTCAGCATAAGAGATGTGGAGGCTAATGTCAAAGAATCTATTGGAAACCCCCTTGTTTTCAACGGCATTAGCCCTAACTGTAGCGCTCAAAGACAGTTGCGATCCCTTGGCCGATGCCGATGCACATCGTTGCTAGGCCCAGTTCGGCGTCGCTGGCGAGCATGGCGTGGATCAGCGTTGTCGAGATTCTGGCGCCGCTAGCGCCCAGCGGGTGACCGATGGCGATCGAGCCGCCGCGGACATTGACCTTGGCGGGGTCGAGGTCGAGCATTTGGATGCAGGCGAGTGACTGCGAGGCGAAGGCTTCGTTGAGTTCGATCACCCCAATATCGGCCAATTCGACTCCGGC
>JAJDEE010000155.1 GCA_029259975.1 Planctomycetota bacterium | reverse complement strand
TTTCGTCTGCAGTGGGGCTACTCCTGCGTTGAATGGAAATCGAGAGTTACCACTGCGAGCGATTCGTCGAACATCGAGGGGCCGCGGGGAGCGACGACTTGGACTTCGTCGGTGAGGCCGATCGTGTCGCCCTCGTTGATGTCTTTGGCTTGGCTCAGTTGGTAGTGGGCGACATTGTAAGAAAATTCGAGCAGCGTTTGCGGGTTGCCTGTGTATTCGGGAACTTCTAGCTCAGTGTAGCCGAGTGCTTCGAGGCCGGTTGTATAGAGGCGGGTGGTGCCGCTGTCGTTGCGTTCGACGCGGAAATCAACCCAGAGGAACAAGGGCATGTCATCCGACGACAGCTGGGCTGCCTGATCCAAAAAGGCTTGGGGAGGATGCACCAAACGTCCTGGTCCCCAAAAAACGCCGCAAGTTCGCGAGCTAGCAACTAATCCTGCTACGAGCTGCGTGAGTGCGGTACTCTTCTGGATTGCTTTGCCCGCTTCGTCTACTAGCGTAACAAGCAAATGCGCCCGATGTTCGCGTAATGCTGCTGCGGCATCAGGCCAGAACCAAGCGGTCGCGCAGGGGCCTTCAAGCTGCGACCAGGGAATTGGGTTGGGGACCAATGTCACGGCAGCAGTGTAATCGCCGATCGTGCAGGTGAACAGATTTTCGGTCGTCCCGGCGGCGGTCATCGTCGGTGCATCGGCATAATTTTCGCCGATGTAACGAGCGACCTCCTCGAATTCGGGCAGTTCGGCTTCTTCGAGAATGACTAACGCGAGCCAGCGTAAGGGATTGTCCACGGTTCATTCCAGGGGTTGAAAGTTTGAATTTGGTTCAATGTTAATATGAGGTTGCCCTGGGGCACAAGCACTTGGTGGCACAGGCAGGGCTAATGCGAAGTCCATTCTGGCTGCTCTGCCAGCCTTAAAAAGACAAATGAACCACGACGACACGACGGACACAACGGTTTTTTTGCGTCGTGTCCGCTGTGTCGTCGTGGTTCAATTTCGGTAGTTCCAAAAACAAGGGACGTCCGCTAATAGTCGCTAATCGGCACTAATCGTATTAGCGAAGATTAGTGCAGATTAGTGTTCCAAATGACAGTTTCTGGTCTTTCTTTTCCATGGAATTTGGAGCTACTGAATTTTATATTTCCGTCACGATCACGCAATCTCCTTGACTTTGCAGTTTGCCTGGGCGGTTTCGAGGAATTTGACATTGCCTATCTGGACGGCTATAAAGGTTGTTCGGCAAAAGCCGCCCTTCCTATCATCACGCCCTCCCCTGCCCTGTAAATAGCCGCCCCACGATCGATTGGCCTGCTTAGTTTGGCGATTGGCCTGCTTAGTTTGGTATCGTGCGAAACATTTCATAATCGGAGACTTGCAGCATGTCTCGACGATCACAGCAGGGTTTCCCTCGACGCACATTCTTGAAGGTCGGTGCTGTTGCCGGTTTAGGGATGGGTCTCGCCGATTTTTTGGCGATCGAGTCGGCACAGGCGGCGAAGAATTCGTTCGTTGTGCCCAAAGCCTGCGCAAAGAGTGTGATTCATATCTATCTGCAAGGGGGCGTTTCGGCGCAAGAGTCGTGGGATCCGAAGCCGCTGTCGCCGATCGAGTACCGGGGGGAACTACGGGCGATAGATACGAAGCTGTCGGGTGTGCAGTTTAGCGAGCTGTTACCGAAGGTGGCCCAGGTGGCTGACAAGCTGACGGTGATTCGCTCGCTTACGCACGGCGAAGCGGCACACGAGCGCGGTCAGCACAACATGATGACGGGCTACCGACCGAGTCCGGCGCTGCAGTATCCCAGTTTTGGCAGCGTCGTTAGTCACGAGTTTGGCCCACGCAAGGACTTGCCGCCCTACATCAGCATTCCTAGCGAGCCGAATCCTTACGCAGGCTCCGGGTATTTGAGTTCGGCATATGCACCGTTTGCAGTGGGCGACGACCCCGCGCGGGCGCAGTTTAAGGTTCGCGACCTGAACCTGCCCGGCAACGTGGATCAACAGCGATACGAACACCGTTTGGCTGCTTTAGAAGTTGTCAACGAGCAGTTCAACCAGCGAGCTGCCTCCGACGCGGTTTCGTCAATGAATGCTTTTTATCAGCGTGCTTTCGACTTGATCGGTTCGCCCGCAGCTCGCGAAGCCTTTGACATGAGCAAAGAGTCGGGCAAGATGAAGGATCGTTACGGTCGGAACCAAGCTGGTCAGCGGATGTTGCTGGCGCGGCGATTGGTGGAGGCGGGAGCGCGGTTTGTCACGCTTTCGTACGGGGGCTGGGACCATCACGTTAAAATTACTGCTAGTATGAAGCGTTTGATGCCGGCGTTTGATCAAGGGTTTGCGGCGCTGCTAGGCGATTTGGACGAACGTGGCTTGCTAGACGACACGATCGTGATGGTGTCGAGCGAGTTTGGCCGCACGCCGAAAATCAACAAAGACGCTGGCCGCGACCATTGGTCGATGGTGTTTAGTATTGCTGTGGCTGGCGGCGGCTTCAAGCGGGGAGCAGTTGTTGGCTCGTCGGGCGCAACAGCTAACGAGCCGGAAGAAACGCCCGTCACGCCCGAAGACTTGGCGACGACGCTCTATCATCAGCTCGGCATCGCCGCGCAAAAAGAACTGATGGCCCCTGGCGACCGACCGATTGAGATCGCCAAAGGCGGCCGAGTTCGCAAGGAATTGTTGTCCTGACTGGGAGGCCTGCTGTGGCAAAAATAGGTTGCTTACATGCGATTTGCACAATTAGCATGACGCTGGCCGTAATGTCTTCGGCTGTGGCAGCCGATCCTGTGCTGACTCAGCTAAAGCCGCAAGGCGCGCAACGCGGTACGGAAATCGAAATTGCTTTTCTGGGCCAACGGTTGGGCGATGGGCCGTACCAAGTTTTGCAGAACGAAGCGGGAATCGAGGCCGGCGAATTCGAGACGATCGATGGCAAACAGGTGAAGTGCATGCTGCGTTTGGACGAAAATTGCCGGCTGGGACGACATGCGCTGCGACTGCGAACCGCTTCAGGCCTCAGTAATTTGGTCACTTTTCACATCGGCAATTTGAAGGAGATCGCAGAAACTCAGCCAAGCAGCACGACAGAACATCCACAGGAGATACCTTTAGATGTGGTCGTCAATGGCGTCGTGAAAGCAGGAGAAACCGACACATATGCGGTCGACGCTGCTGCTGGAGAACGGCTTA
>JAJDEE010000154.1 GCA_029259975.1 Planctomycetota bacterium | reverse complement strand
GAACACTTGGCAACACGTGGCGGGCACTTACGATGGTACCACGATGCGACTCTATTTGGATGGTGTGTTGATCGCATCATCAACACACTCTCCTGGTGGGGCGATCCTAGGTGATTCGAGTCACACAGTTACCCTGGGCGATTCTCCGATTGGAAGTCGGCCTTTTGACGGATTGATCGATGACGCTCGCGTCTACGGCCGAACACTTACGGTCGAGGAAATCGCGATTCTCGCCAGCAGCCTTGTCGGCCACTGGAAGCTCGACGAAACCAGTGGCACAGTTGCCGCAGACAGCAGTGCCTTTAGCAATGATGGTACCTATACCAACGCTCCCACATTGGGTGCAACGGGCGCTTACCCGGGTGATGTGTTAACGGCAGTCGATTTCGATGGCGTCGACGATTATGTCGACTTACCTGATATGAATATTAACTTCTCAAATGGCTTTACTGCAGCTTTTTGGGTGAAACCTGCTGCTGCTCCAGGTGCGGGCCAGGGCTACGCTTTCTTCGATTTGAGCAACGGCCAAGACACCGACGAAATTTGGCTGGGTTGGTTTGATACCGTCGGCTTTCAGTTGTATATGACTGATACCGACGATGGAGCTGCCTTACACACGATCGAAGACAATACGGGCTTTGAAGAGGGCAAATGGGTTCATTGCGTGGCTACTGTCGATGCTGCTGGCAACGCGATACTCTATCGCGATGGCGTAGTCACCAAGAGCGGGTTCTATACGAGTATTCCAACCAACGTTTTGAGAACGCAAAACTCGCTGGCAGCTTCACCATTGAACGACAATTTCCCCGGCATTTTGGATGACGTGCGACTTTACAATCGCCCGCTTAGCGCGACGGAAGTCTCGGAACTCTTCGGCCTGACAGGTCATTGGAAGATGGACGAAGGTGCAGGCTCGACCGCCGCAGACAGCACGGCGTTCGCTAACGACGCAACTCTAAACGGGGCAACTTGGACGACCGACTGCACCGGCAAGACCTCGCTTGAATTTGACGGCACTAACGACACGGCAGCCACTAACTCCAGCTTCACGCCACCCGACACAGGGACGGTCGCGTTTTGGATGCGCGGTGCTGACACGCCGAACGCCAGAGGGCGTCTATTCGGCATCAATGGCGACTGGGAAGCACGACAGGAAACAGATGGTTCGGTTTCATTCGACTTGGGGGCTTCTCCTTTTGTTGGCAATGAACCTTTTGTGACGCCCATCGTTGACGATATTGATCGCTGGTACCACATTGTAGCCATGTTTGACGCTAGTGACAATTCTTACGCGGTCTATGTTAACGGTGCTCTCGAAGCCAGTGGGATTAGCCCAGTCGACTTGGTAACCCAGACAGCGGGAATCCTCTCGTTTGGCACGCGCACAGGGAGCAATGAATATTGGCTGGGGGCAATGCGAGATTTTCGCGTCTACAACCGCTGGTTGGGCGGTCCAGAAATCAGCATCCTTAGTGGACTGGCTGGCTATTGGAAGCTTGACGAAACTAGCGGGGCTGTGGCGGTTGACTCCTCGCCCAATGGGAATGACGGCACCTACACGGGTGGCGTGTTGCTCAATCAACCTGGGAATGTCGATCAGGCGGCTGACTTTGACGGTGCCGATGACTACGTAAGTGTTCCTGACGATCCGTCGTTGCAGATGGACGATGTTTTCTCGGTGTCTGCGTGGATCCGGGCTGATGCTTCGACCAATGTCAACCAGATGATTGTGAACAAAGAAGGCGAATACGAGATCGCTATTTTTCCGGGTGGTGAGATTCAGTGGGGCGTCAAAAATACGGATCCTGGTTGGTCGTGGCACGCAACGGGGCATATTGTCGCGATCGGTAAGTGGACGCATGTAGCGATGACTTACAACAACGGAACGGTCATTACGTACGCCAACGGTTTTCCGGTCGACACCTATAATGGTTCGGGCGTAGTAGGCGACCAGTACCCTTCGCTCAACGAATTGCGAATCGGTGGGCGTTCGAATAATCCATCAGGCAAGTATTTCGACGGTCAGCTGGACGATGTTCGCGTCTTTAGCCGATTGCTTTGCCCGGAAGAAGTTTTCGGGCAGTACAAAGACGGGCGACCGGCGGGGGTTCGTATTCTACAGTGGGTTGAGGCGCGGTGATATTGCGTATTGGTAGCTGCGGCGTGATTGCTGCGGCTCCGCTCGCAGCTACGAAAAGCTTAGTGCGAATGGCCTTCGACCCGATGTGTGGTCGTATTTAACGTGAAGGCCGAGTCATCGACAGCACAAGTCGGAATACCGCCGGGAAAATATTCGATCGTATCTACGTCGCTAATCGTTGTGGCAAAGTTGCCAGTCGAGACAGCAAATCGCTCGAGTGCCGAATTGATTTGCGACACATTATTGGCGCAGGTCTTTGCCTTCGCCGCGTCCGACGAGTTAGCGATTCGTGTTAACACGATAGATACAAGAATGCCAATAATCGTAACAACCGCCATCAGCTCAAGTAGTGAGAATCCGTTGCGGGAGAGGGATCGTTTGAGTAATGGTGTCATCATGTGTGCCAGGGAAGAATGATTCGAGTCGGAGACGGATTCCTCGCTCAGAAGAGAGCAGCTCACTATTCTAAACTTAGCACGGGTTTAATTGCGGGCAGACCACATTCTGCTGCGACTTCTTGCTCGTTCGTTGATGGTTAAGCTTTTATCAACAGTGGTTAACGATTATACGCCCTGTTGTGTATAGGCTGATTTTTCTTGTTTGCATGAATTTCTCTCTTGCAACATGGGTAAGGCTTCCTGAAATGTTGACATGACGCAACTGCAAGCTACGGTTTGATGGCTGATTAGGTCGCTGGTAGGGGTGTTCGCTGGACATAGGGTCTGAAGAAGCGACTTGCGACAAATTTCACTTTCAACTCGACAGGTAACGACGGATGCCTTTGCAAGACGCAACCATATTGCTGATTGAAGAGGAGCCTACGTTGCGCGACATCACGGCATTCCGCCTTGAGCTGTTGGGCTATCAGGTCATAACCAAAATCACAGCTGACGAAGCAAATCAATCATTGAACGAGAATTTGCCCAATCTAATTGCTGTGGGACACGTGGCCGAAATGGAGTCGATTGAGTTTCTGAATCATTTGAGCAACGACCCCAGTACAAGCAGTTTACCAATTATTTATTTATCTGGCAGTTCAGATCTTGAGGAAGTCCAAAGAGCGTTCAATGCAGGGGCAGATGAGTTTTTAGTGACACCTTACGATCCATTGGTAATGGAGAAGAAGGTCGAAGGATTGCTTGCTGCTGCTGAGATGCGCGTAGGAAATTAACCGAATTTGCTTAGCATGGATTACAAGACAACAATCATACTACAGACTCTGAAAAACCACTGACCATGGCTCGACTTGGCGACATCTTAGTACGGCGCGGCTGGATCACAGAAGCACAGGTCCAGAGCGCCCTTGCTGCGCAGGGTTCCGAGCGAGGCTTGCTAGGCACAATACTAATTCGACGTGGCTTAATCGATACCGATCAGTTGGGCGAAGCGCTTTCGGAGCAGTACAGCGTCCCGTTTCTAGAAGTCATTCCAGAAAGCATTAATCCGCAGGTTGTCAGGCTATTGCCTGAAGATTTGGCCCGTAAATGCTTAGCTGTGCCTGTGGCGATTTCTGGTCGAACGCTCCAGTTGGCGATGGTAGCGCCCGATGACATGGATATAATCTGCGAAGCCGAGTTGATCACCGGTTATCAGGTTGAGCCGATTGTTTCACTGCAAAGCGGTATCGAAACGGCGCTTGATCGCGGTTTCGACGACCGAGTCGTGGCACGGCAGACGATCGTAGACATGAAAATGGTCGATCTCGAAAACGCCGAAGAGATGATCGACGAAGAACTCGTTGATGACGTATCACTCGACGAAGATCAAGCTCCTGTTGTTCGGCTGGTGCGAGCGATTTTAATGGGTGCGATCAATGCAGGCACGAGTGACATTCATCTTGAGCCGCATCACCCCGAAATGCGAGTGCGCTATCGAGTTGATGGCCAATTGCAGGCAATCATGACTATTCCAAAGCATATCGAGGAATCGGTGGTCGCTCGTATCAAGGTGATGGC
>JAJDEE010000153.1 GCA_029259975.1 Planctomycetota bacterium | reverse complement strand
CGTAGAATCTGCTCGCGGGTCAACTCTGGCCAGTGGTGTACCAGTGCAGCCGCGTCCTGCAGTTGGTCTCGGTAGCCGTAGGCACCCCCCGATTGAAAATAAGCCGAGCGTCCCCAAATACGGCAACTCAAGTTCTGATAGGGCAACCAACCGTTGACCATCAAATTGATGGCGGATGAGGGGGTCTCGATTTGCACTGCGGAGAGCTTTTCGCGCCAAAACTGCTGTACTTCGTCGAGCGCCGCAGACCAGTCGGTGTTGGTGCGATAGCGCTCTAGTATTTCGATTGCCGCGTCGGACGAAGGAGCTTCACCGAGCAAGACAGCATACTCCACCGATTCGCCAGGCGCGATCTCGATACGTGCCAGACTCGCCGCACAGGGGTCGAGACCTGATCCGCATCGTCCGGACCACGGGTCGTCGGATACGAGAGCTCGCGGCTCGGCTAGGCTACCGTTGCGGCCGAGAAACTCAGTCCGATCGCAAGTCGATTCCAAAGCTTCTGTTCCCGGCGGCTGAACCAATGCGGCGAATGAAGTTTGCTTGGAAAACTCTCCGCGTTCGCTATTTGATGCAAGCACGGTGCCGAGCTTCTCGTCGATGAAGGTCTTCGTCTGTGCGGAGGCCCCCAGACTACCGTCGCTAAGATCCCATTGGTGGTAGCTAACCAAACTCACATGTCGGGTGCGATCGCTCAGATTGCGCAACCGAACCCAGGCGATCTTGATCGCGTCACTGCGCGGAACGAATTGAACCAGCTCTTGTTCGAGCTGGTTACTGGTGTGCAAAAACCGAGTATAGCCAAAGCCGTGACGCACTTCATAGTCGGTTTCCTGGGGAACCGGACCGGGCGTAATCGACCAAAACACCTTGGCGTCGTCATCACGAAGATAGATCGCTTCGCTGTGCGGGTCGCAGATAGGATCGTTATGCCAGGGGGTGAGTCGATTCAGTCGGCTGTTACCTGCCCATGTGTATCCCGCGCCCAATTCTGAAACAATGAAACCAGCATGCTCATTGGCAATCACATTGACCCAGGGCAATGGTGGCAGATTTAACTTCCCGGTCTTTGAGGGCCGCAACCGAATGACATACTCCGTGCCATCTGCAGAAAAACCACCCCAGCCGTTGTCATGTTGTAGTGGCTCGTCGAAGTTGGTCTTCGCGCCGCCGCAGTCGTTCGCTGGTTGGTAGATCGGCGAAGCTAATGGGGCACGGGACACTTGCGGTGTAGCAACGGACCCGACATCAGAAACAGCACTATTCTCCGAAACAGGAGGAAGGCCATACTGCTCACAGAACTCTGCGTTATGCTGAGCGACGGCCTGCTTCGTGTGAAGATCGCCGTTTTCCACAGCTGCGGAAGGGGAATTCGAACTCACGCTGTAGAGAAGGTCCGAGGCAACTTCTAAGGAGCAGCCAATGTCGGCTTTCGAACGCCCATTCTGTTGCATTTGCTCAGCCGCCACGTCCCCAGCCGCATCGAAAGCCTGGTCCACAGACTGTGGATTTGCAAACCGCCCGGCAGACTCCAACAGCACCGGCACGCAAGGGTCTGAGCCTAAAATGAAAGTTACGCAAGCGCTTGCAGCCGGTTGTAAAAAAAAGGTACGACGCAAACTGAAAACCGGGTCCAACACGCTCCCGACCGTACCCGACAAGCTCTCTTTCGTTTGAATCGCTGCAGGGCAGGCCGTTGTCTGCCCACGACCGAGGAATTGGCTTCGATCCGTTTCAAATTCAACCGGGTTCTCGCCCAGGTCACCGGCGAGAAAATGGCATGCTGCGATAGTCGGCTCGCCGGCTTGGCGCTGACGCCGCTGGGCAACCAGAATGCCTGGCTCTGGCTGACTGGTTTCGACAAACAGTTTTGAAAAGGCCGGGTGGGAAGCATCGGCTTGTGCGTCTTGTAGCACCAATTCTGCGTAGCTCGTCAACTCGATTCGTCGAGCGGAGGTTCCTTGATTGGTTATCGTAACTCGCCGAAGCTCAACATTGGCGTCCGCCGCTAAGCAAACATCGAGTCGAGTGACGATCTCACCGTCGCGACGAGAAAAGTGCGCGGCGCCAAGATGAAACTCCACTTGATAGTCGTCAGGCTCAACCTTGGTGGGTTGATAGGTCGTCGACCAAACTGTGCCTCGATCAAGATCGCGCACATAAATGAAATAGCCGTCGGCGTCGCAAGTAGGATCTGGCTGCCATCGGGTCAACGCTTGACGGTCGAAGTGAACGTACCCGCCTCCCGCCGCAGTAAGCATCGTCACCATTCGCTCGTTGCGAAGCAGATGGACAAGAGGCCGACGTTGATCTAGGCTGGCACGATCGTAGCGAACAATCGCCTGTCGCGGCTGTGAGAGAATATTGGAATCCATAGCTGTCAAACGCTGAACACTTGCACAAACACCTGAATCATCACCTCTTCATCGGAAGAGGCGGATTTGCGTCGGGGGGTACTGCTCCCATTATGCACGGTAGATAGCGAACTTGCAACATTCTCCACCGAACGTTTTTCCTCTACAATCACCCGCATCTCATCTCAGAGCCGTTCGCACAGCCGCTGCAAATTGCCAAGGACCCAAGAGCATGTCAGACCCTCAAAAACACGCGACCGTCACAGACGACCGTGTGCCCTGGAAGCAGTTGATTGCCTATGGTGCGGGTGGAGTGATCCCCATCGCCCTGTTCAACATTGCGGGTCAACTGATGGGCCTCTTGGGCAACATCTCGCTGGGGCTGAGCGCTTTCTGGCTGGGTACTATCATGATTATTCCCAGATTGTGGGATGCCATCTCGGACCCCGTCATGGGACATCTCTCCGACAATACGCGAAGTCGCTGGGGGCGAAGGCGGCCCTACCTATTCATTGGTGGCATTGCCGTCGCGCTGAGCTTTGCTGCCATGTGGTGGGTGCCCCGCGGCGAGACCGTGGAGGCCCTCTTTTCGAGCGAAGCTGCCTATAACTGGTTTCAGCTCAGCTTCATCCTGGCCAGTTTACTCCTATTCTTCACAGCTTGCACGATCTTCGAAATCCCCCACGGGGCGCTCGGTATGGAAATGTCGGCAGACTACCACGAGCGTACTCGATTGTTCAGCGCCAAGAGCTTCATGGGCAATTTCTTTGCGATGGGCACTCCCTGGCTGTTTTGGCTGGCTGGCAGGGAACTAATTCGCGGGCCTGGCGGAGACCTGATAGATGGAATGCGATTCGTCTCGCTGTTCATCGCTGCCATGCTCATTCCGATGTCCTTCTGGTGGTTCCGTGCCCTCAAGGAACCTGGCTTCGCGGTGGCAAAGCAGCAGAAAAAATCGGACTTCTGGAAAAATATGAAAACGGCGTTGAGCAACAAGACGTTTCTTGGGTTGGTCGTAATCATCTTTGCACTGGCCATGGCGTTTGACATCGTAACCCTCTTTGGTTTCTACATCACGATATTCTATCTCTACGAAGGAGATGCCGTCGCCGCCGGGCCGTTGCTCGGCATTGCCGGAACCACTTGGGGTATCACCGGGTTACTGGCCGTGTTTCCTCTCAACTGGTTGAGCCAACGTGTGGGGAAGAATAAGACACTGCTCATTGCCATCCTGCTGATGTGCGCCGCACAAGTCTCCAAAATCGTCTGCTACGATCCCGAAATGCCCTACCTCATTCTCATTCCAACCGTGTTGCTTTCATCTGGGATGTTGATGTTCTTCACCTTGGGTGCATCTATGGTGGGCGACATCTGTGACGAAGATGAATTGCACACGAACACGCGGTCCGAGGGGAGCTACTATTCCGTCTACTGGTGGTTCATCAAGACAGGTCGCGCTTTTGCAAGCTTCGCCACCGGATTGCTGCTATTGATCACGAGCTTCGACGAAATACAGAACGTGACCGTCGACGATGTGCGTGGGAGTATCCAAGTTTTGCAGGCCGAAGCCGAACGGTGGCAGACAGAAGAGGTCGGTGTAGAGGTTCGCATCTCCAAGTTTGACAAAGAGTTTGAGAGTGCGATCGCCAGCGTAAAGAAATTGGATACTCACCTCGAGAAACGCATGGAGCAGCACCCGGAGCTCTCCGAGCACACTCAGCAATTGATGGATCACCTCAGAGCATTCCGCTCGACTGCCGACGCACTTCAAGCGAAGAGTGCCGATATCGTGACCACTCCTTCGGAGTTAGTCCAAGAGGCCAAGCAAATTCTGGAGAAGACGACCCACTTGAAAAAACAGGCTCCCAGTACCCTATTTCACTTGCGATTCGTCGAGATCGGCTTGCCGCTGGTTCTCAGTACGCTTTCCATTTGGCTGACACTGCGCTACCCGCTTACCGAAAAGCGTTGCTACGAGATTAAGGCAGCTCTGGAAAAGCGGCACGCAGACCAGCGGAGTTGAGTTAAGTTCGTCAGCACGTTCAACTGCCGAAGCGATCAACCGCACCACACGATACGCGAACGATCAGCTCCGATTGCAGCGTGAGTCTCGTTGCAGGGCGCTTCGGTTCGTCAAGACGCCGGCACAGCAATTCAACCGCAGAAGCTCCCATGCTCGACATCGGCACGTGAACCGTTGTCATGCGGGGACGGGTCATCTGAGCAATGCGTGTATCGTCGAAGCCAACAACGCGTAGTTCCGAGGGTACTGAAATGCCTCGCTCGATCGCCGCATCAATGATACCGGCAGCCATTTCGTCGTTCGCGGCGAACACGCACGCATCGTCCTGAACCCACTGCTCAACTCGTTTGAGACCAAGTTTGTAGGCTGGTTCGTACTGGTAGTCCAAATAATAAATATCTTCGGGACCAATTTTCAGCTTCGCCTTTCCCATCACGTCGCGGTAGGCTGCCAAGCGTTCTCTGGTATCAAAGTTGGTGTCCAGCCCACCGACAAAGACAATACGCTTTGCATGGCAATTGTCGACCAAATGGCAGACCATCGACTCTGCACCGTAGCGTTGGTCGATAACGACACTGTCGTGTTTGACACCATCCAGATGGCCATCCAGTACAACGAAGGGGATTGAAACGTTGGCGAGGATGTCGTGTGTGTGAGCATTCACCTCCGAGACCATCACAGCCACGCCGTCGACCAGACCATGCCCCGAAACTGCAGACAAAAGCGTGTTGCCGTCGTCATTCTTGACTGCCGAGGAAATCATCAACTGGTAGCCCAGCTCACGCGCGCGAAAGTCGGCGCCACGGATCACCTCCGTATAGAATTCGCCGTGCAGATTAGGCAAGACCAATCCCAGCACACAACTCTTCTGCAACATCAATCCGCGGGCGAACACATTAGGGCGATAGCCGAGTTCGCGGATGGCCGATTCGACTCGCTTACGCGTGTCGACATTCACGATATTTCGCCGATTCATCACCCGCGATACGGTGCTAATGGAAACATTCGCCTTTTTGGCGACGTCTTCGATAGAAACGGCCATCTATCACCCTAGAGAGTTGGAAATACTTAGCCATCCTATCGGCATCTTTAGTCACCTATCGAGTTAGACAGCTACTCCAATACAGAGTATCTTGCCGATACTGTCCCTGTCAACGTTCGAAGTAGCACGGCAGGTCAAACGGTTGCAGCCTGCACTTAGCGCGCGAGTCGGTTTTACTGTAGAAGTGGTAGCAGTATTTGACCGACGGAAGGGCGTTCTAGCGAAGGAAACGATACTGTAGTGCCGTGGCTGCCCGACGAATTGCTGGAACGCATGTTTGGCTGAGCTTGGCAGGGCTGGAAAATCGGGGATTTTTCTGGCATCGAGCCAGCCCTCGATTAAAATTGGCTGATGCCTGCCGACCGACCCAACAGCCGATCGCTGCCGACCTTTCGTCGGCCATTGCTTCCGATTGCTGTGGCTGCTGTGGTCGGGATTATTGCGGACCGTTTGGGTGGGTACTTGTCGATCGAGGAAGGCTTGTTCTTGTGGTGGCTGGCGGCGGGTGGTTGCTTAGCGTTCGGCTCGTTGCTTCGCCAGCGCATTCCCGATCGTGCGCTGTCCGCTTTGCTACTTTTGGCGGTTGTTTGCCTGGGCGGAAGTTGGCACCACCTGCGCTGGCATTATTTCGAGCATGACCATCTCGCTCGGTATGCCACCGAAGTGCCACAACCGGCCTGTTTGCAAGCAGTCGCGCTCGATCGATTGAAATGGATTCCTGCGCCGACATCGAACCCGCTGCGTGCTTTACCTGTCGGGCCACGGAGCGAAATCCGCGTTCGCGTCACCCGTGTACGCGACGGGCGCGAATGGCGTGATGTCTCGGGAGTTTGCAAGTTGCGCGTCAATGGCGAGCTGCAAGAAGTGATGGCTGGCGACGAGCTGCGTGTCTTCGCTTTGATGGGACGACTCGTGCCGGCGATGAACCCTGGCGAGTACGATTGGTCGCTTTCGGAACGAAGCGCCGGACGGCACTGCGAAATTTACTGCAAATCACCGGCGTGCGTGACTGTGACCAAGGTGGCGAGCGACTGGAATCCCGGTCGGTTGCTGCACCAAATCGGTCAGCGCTGCGAACGACGACTCGCCACCTACGTTTGGCCCGAGCAGAGCGACTTGGCGCAGGCCATTTTTCTCGGCGCACGCGAGCGACTCTTACAAACCGACCGCATTGCTTTTTTGCGGACGGGGACGATTCACTTGCTTGTCGTATCTGGAATGCACGTGGGCTTGCTCGCTTTTACGATCTGGACGGTCGTTAGCAGCGGATTTTTACCTCGACGAGCAGGCCTCGTGCTAACTGCGTGTTTGGTTCTGGGTTACGCACTGGTCGTGGGGAGTCGCCCGCCGGTGGTGCGGGCGACAGTGCTGGTCGTGCTGACGTTGTCGTCGTACGTCGTCGGACGACGCGTTTCGCCTACCAACTTACTCTCTGTGGCAGCGCTGGTTGTGCTGGCGGTCAACCCGACCGAGCTATTTCGCGCGGGCACTCAGCTAAGTTTTCTGTGCGTAGCGGTTTTGGTGGCCTACGGTAGCGTGCTACAACGCACTAAATGGATCGATCCGTTGACGCGATTGATCCGCCAGACGCAGCCGTGGTATCGCAAGTTGCTCCGTTGGGCGATGACGAAGTTCGCTCACGCTGCTGCGGCTTCACTAGCCATCTGGTTGGTCGTCGCACCGTTGGTCGCTTATCACTTTCATATCACTTCGCCGATTAGCGTAGTCATCACGCCGTTGCTCTGGCCCATGGTGGCGATTGCGTTGATCTCGGGCCTGACGATTTGTTTTGTCGGTTGGCTGTTGCCACCGCTGGCATGGCTGTTGGGCGAGGTTTGCTCGTATAGTTTGTGGGGCACCGAATCGCTCGTTGCGGCTGCATTTCAGGTCGACTACGGCAATTCTTATGTTCCCGGCCCACCGGGCTGGTGGGTGCTTGTCTTTTATCTGGGCTTTTGCAAAATGAGGTTTCAAGATCAATGGTATTTTCATCTCAGCTAGCAAGGGCTAGATGAAGTGTTGCCAGCATGGGTCGGATCGCAACATCGTGTAGCTGGCGTGTATTCATGTGGAAAATGTTTGGATTTC
>JAJDEE010000152.1 GCA_029259975.1 Planctomycetota bacterium | reverse complement strand
CGTAAGCGACCGGAGTAAAGAGAGCACACCTTCGCCCTTTACTCCGGTCGCTTACGCTCGCGGTTCGCCTGCGCCTGCTCGTTTCACGTGGAACGCTCACAACGACTCTTCCGTTTGACCTTATCCAGGCAAGCTGCGTGTTTCACGTGAAACACGTAAGCCCTGTCGGTTGTTTCACGTGCAACGGCGGTTTGGAGGTGGGGTGGCCGATATCTTTTCAGGGTGCTCCTGCTGGCGATCCGTTGGATCGCAGTTATTTCGAGCGGGTGCCCATTCTTCAATCATCAATCTCACATCTTCGATCTTACATTACCTTATGGGCCGAGTCATTTGTATTGCGAATCAAAAGGGCGGCGTCGGCAAGACGACCACCTCGCTCAATTTGGCTGTGCTGCTGGCCATTGCTGGGCAGCGAACGCTGTTGGTCGATCTCGATCCACAGTGCAACGCGACAACCGGCCTGGGGCAAGCGCCGGCGGCGCGCCACGCGTTGGTCGATCGTCGGCCGCTGCGCGAGTCGTTTGTCGAGACGTATCAATCGGGCTTGTCGTTGTTGCCGGGGTCTCGTAGTTTTCAGGATGTCGACGCGCTGGCCAATTCGTCGGATACGCAAGCATCGATGCTAGCGACTCACTTGTCGGGCAGCCTCGGCTCGTTTGATACAGTGCTGATTGATTGTCCGCCGTCGCTCGGTCCGCTGACCCGCACGGCGCTCACAAGTGCTAGCGAAGTGCTGATGCCGATCCAGTGCGAGTATTTCGCCATGGAGGGCCTAACCCAAATGATTGATGTAATCCGACAAGTGATCGAACGGCCCGACAGCCGATTAACCTTTGGGGGCATCTTGCTAACGATGTACGATGCCGAGCTGGAGCTGACGGTCGAAGTCGATCGTGAGGTCCGTGACTTTTTTGGAGAAGTTGTTTTTCAGAATGTGATTCCGCGCGACGTGGCCGTGTCGGAAGCCCCGAGCCACGGACGCTCGGTGGTCGATTATGCTCCGCGATCGCGCGGCGCACGAGCCTACGTAGAGCTTTGCCAGGAGGTGCTTGAACGTGTCTAAGGGAAATATTTCGAGAGAACGGCGATTGGGTCGTGGTTTGGAAGCCTTGTTAGGTCGGTCACCCGAGAAGCCCGCAGAAACCACACAGGCAGAAATCCGCGAGGAAGTTGCTAGCACTCAGCAAGCCGAAGTTGAGCTTGGGCTAGTGACCCCCGACGATGACACCATCACGCAAAGCGACGATGGCCAGCAATGGCTGGAGCTAGCAGCGATCACCGCCAACCCGTTCCAGCCGCGCCAGCACTTCGACGAAGCTGAAATCGCCGACCTCTGTGATAGCATTCGGACCCACGGGTTCTTACAACCGATCGTCGTTCGTCAGTCAGGCGATCAGTATCAGATCATCGCAGGCGAACGCCGGTTCCGCGCTGCTCAGCTAGCAAGCTGGGAACGCGTGCCCGTCCAAATTCGCGAAGTCGACGACCGGCAAATGACCGAGCTGGCGATCGTCGAAAATGTCCAGCGGAAAGATCTCAACGCGATCGAAAAGGCGACGTCTTTCCAACGCTACTTGCAGGAGTACGGCTGCACGCAAGAAGAACTCGCCAGTCGTGTGAATGTCGACCGCTCGACCGTCGCCAACCTCGTCCGCCTGCTCGAATTGCCCGAGCAAGTTAAACGCATGGTCGTCGATGGCGATATCTCGCAGGGTCACGCACGTTCGCTGTTGCCACTGGGCGATGAATTCGAGCAATGCAAATTTGCCAAGCGAATCAAAGGCGAAAAACTATCGGTTCGTGCGACCGAGCAACTTGTGCAGGAGCATATCCGCGAAGCCGATGGCGACCAGCTTGCCGTAGTCGGCGCAGACGGCAGTTTGCGCTCGGCAAAGACGCCAGCTTCGGGGCAGCATCTAACTCAGCTCGAAGACCAATTGCGATTGTCTCTCGGCACGAAGGTCGATCTCAAACAAACGGCTAAAGGCCGCGGGCGGATCACAATCCACTTCAAAAATCACGAAGAATTCGAGCGGTTGCAGCGTTTGTTGCTGGCCGAACGGGCGGCAGCGTAAAAGAGGTTAGCAATGCAAAACCGCCAACGGCTTATTCGCTTGCGGTTTCGCGACGCGCGCCGAAACGAGTGGCCTGCCGCACTATCTCTACACCCACCAATTCCGACCAAGCCGCCATGAATCGGTGAAATGTCGACCCCGGTTGGCCATTGCCCACGTCATTTTCGTTCAGTCGTACAACCGGCAACAGGCAAATCGACGTACTTGTAAAGTACAATTCGTCCGCCTTGGCCAACTCTTCTGGCAGTAAATCGGCTTCGCAGTGGGCGATCTCAAGCGAATCGGCCAGCTCAAAGAGTACCTCTTGCGTCACACCGGGCAGGACTTTCGAGCGCAGCGGCGTGACCAATCCTCGGTCGGCAAAGTACGCGACGACGTTTGCCGTGGTTCCTTCGCCAACAAAACCTTCTTGATCGAGCAAGATCGCCCGCGTACCCGGCTGTCGCGAGGCGGCTTCTTGGTCTGCCAAAAAATAGTGCAGTCGGCTGCGACATTTTAGTGCAGAGGGCCAGCAGTTTTCGGGGACCTGTCGAGTTTTGACGATCACTGCTTCGAGGCCCGTTTCGTAACGCTTGGCCCAATTTTGGAAGGGTAGTGGGGAGCCGTGTACGCAGACGGTCGGCTTGGCAGCCCTCGCTAAGGAGCCTGGCGTAATAAAAACAGTGACGGTCCAATCATCGCCGGCGAGGAGAAGCGTTTCGTTTCGCTGCACAAAAACAGCGAGCGCCGCCTCGATTTCTTGGCACAATGCCTTGGCGTCCCAGCCCATGATAGTCAGCGAATGGCCCAGTCGTTCAAGATGCTGTTTGGTCCGAAAGAGCTTTCCACCAAATGTACGAAGCCGTTCCACGATGGTGGTCCCCATCGAGAACCCCAAATCGTCTAGCGGAATCGAAAGTTCCGCCACTGGCACCCAAGTGCCATTCCAATAGGCGATTGATTTCAAGCCAATGTTCCCTAAGCGTTGCATGCGGAAAGTCTGAAGAAGTTGCTATTATCTCCCACTTTTCGTCTCCCGACAACGCTTCGTCGGCCAACTTCGGAAGAAGCGGGGGCTGCACGAACACCGCCTTTCACGGTAAGATGGAGGATTAGGCCGCTTTGATTTGCCGTGCCGAAAGACCGTTCCAGGAAGGACACCATGACCAAACACATTTTTATTACTGGCGGCGTTGTTAGCTCACTGGGCAAAGGGCTTACCAGTGCGTCGGTCGGTATGTTGCTCGAAGAACGCGGCCTGACGGTGCGGATGCAAAAGCTCGACCCGTATATCAATGTCGACCCTGGTACGATGAGTCCCTACCAGCACGGCGAGGTCTACGTTCTCGACGATGGTAGCGAGACCGATCTCGATCTCGGACATTACGAGCGGTTTACCAACTCGAAACTCACCCGCGATAGTAACTACACCACCGGTCAGATCTATCAGTCGGTGATCAACAAGGAACGGCGGGGCGAGTTTCTCGGCAAAACGGTGCAGGTAATTCCGCATATCACCAACGAAATCAAGTCGGTGATTCACAGGGTAGCAGAAGATGCCGACGAAAAAGTCGACGTGGTGCTGACCGAAATCGGGGGCACGATTGGCGATATTGAGAGCTTGCCGTTTTTGGAAGCAATCCGCCAATTCGCGCTCGACGTGGGCAAAGAAAATTGCCTGTATCTGCATCTTACGCTTGTGCCCTACCTCAAAGCGGCCCGCGAACTGAAAACCAAGCCAACGCAGCATTCCGTCGGCCAATTGCGAGCAATCGGAATCCAGCCCGACATTTTGGTCTGCCGATCTGAGCAGCCGATGAGTCGCGAAGACTGCGAAAAGATCGCTCTTTTTTGTAATATCGAACTCGAATCCGTCATTGAAGAACGTGATAAAGATTTTTCGATTTACGAGGTTCCCATTAGCCTGTTCGAGCATCGTCTCGATGGACTTATTTGCGAAAAGCTCGGCTTGCAAACCTCGGAGCCTGACCTCACCGCCTGGCACAATTTGTTGCAAGGACTACGCAACCCGGAGCACGAAGTGAGCATCGCTGTGGTAGGAAAATATGCCGATCATCGGGACGCCTACAAGTCGATTTATGAATCACTCGACCATGCTGGGATGGCCAACAATGCCCAGATTCGCCTCGCCCGAATTCGCAGCGAAGACATCGAGTCGGAAGGACCTGAGCGACTGCTCGCGGGGTTCGATGGCGTATTGGTTCCCGGTGGCTTCGGCGAACGCGGCATCGAAGGCAAGGTCGCCACGATTCGCTACGCCCGCGAGAAAGGCATTCCTTTTTTCGGTATTTGTCTTGGCCTGCAATGTGCCGTCATCGAGTTTGCCCGCAACGTATGCGGTTTAGACGACGCACAGTCGACCGAGTTTAATAGTGAAACCAATCACCCAGTTATTTGCCTGCTCGACGATCAAAAAACGAAGACCGACATGGGCGGCACAATGCGACTGGGTTCGCAGTCGGCAAAGCTTGCCCCTGACAGCGAATCTGCTCGCTGCTATGGCAGTGCGGAGATTTCCGAGCGACATCGTCACCGTTACGAGGTGAACAACGTTTACCGCCAACAGTTTACCGCGCATGGCCTGAGTATCGCGGGAACCAGTCCCGACGATTCGCTCGTCGAGATTGTTGAAATTCCCGATCATCGTTGGTTTGTGGCAGTGCAATATCACCCCGAATTCAAGTCGAAGCCGACGCAAGCGCATCCGCTATTCGCCGGCTTTATCGACGCCGCAGTCGCTCACCATTCGTCGAAGTCTGAACGCTCGTCGGAATCCGCATCCGGCCAAACCTCAGCAGTTCCAAGCCCCCACCAACCCACCTAGTACCCGGCTCTGCCGGGGGATAACTCGGGAAGCAAAACCATGAGCGAAGAAAAAAAGACCTCCGAAACAAAGATCCTTATCGACGACGATTGGAAGAGTCAAGTTGCCGCCGAAAAAGAAGCTCTCAGGCAAGAAACCGAAGCCAGTCAACCGTCGGAAGCCGAGCAGCCTGCTGCCGAGCAGCAAGCAGGGTTTCCGCCTGCTTCGCTAGAGATGCTCGTTTCTACGCTGGCGACCGAGGCGATGGTCGCTCTAGGGCAATTTCCCAGCCCCGGCACCGAAAAAGTTTCGGTCAGTTTGGACCACGCCGGCTATGCCGTCGATATGCTGGCGATGCTCGAAGAGAAAACTAAAGGGAACCTGACTCCAGCCGAAGAGAAAATGATGACTGATCTTTTGCATCAGCTCCGC
>JAJDEE010000151.1 GCA_029259975.1 Planctomycetota bacterium | reverse complement strand
CTTCATTCAATACACTGAGAGACAAAATCATGTCCTGGTATGCACGCACCGGCCCACGAAAAAGAGAATCCGGAAAGTTTCGCTCGCTGACGCCCGCGGGCATCGAAAAGTCGGCCGGCGAGCAGTATCGCGGTTGGTCATTTAGTTTCATCACGCATCAAACAGGCAGCAGCATACGTCGTACGCTCACAAGCGTTTCTATTTGCGATCCGAGCAACAACCGCACCGCCTATCTGCGAGATTTCCCTAGCATCAAACAGGCGGCAGCGGCGGCGCAGGACTGGATTGACCATACGCTCAACATGAGGCTATCAAAGGCGGTTCCGGAAACTGCAGGAACAATTCCTGCGTTGCCTGAGATTTCTGCGTAGCCAGAAATCATTTCCACTGAACCGCGACCGTAAGGGAGTCGTTCCGTTGGACTCTTAGTATCGCTCGCAAAACAAATGATGCTTTTAGCGGTAGGGCGCGAGCCCTCCGGTGGCGCAAACCGGAGGGTTTGCGCCCTGCCGCTATAGACCAAAATCCGCCACTTATTTTTACGAACGATCCTTAGCCTTGCGATACGCTCCCTCACGGTCGCGGTTCGGATAAGAATCAGCGCCGCTCAAGAAAAAAAGCGGACAGCATTGCGGAAGAGTTGCAGCCCGGCGCCTTCGCCTTGTTTCGGCAGGCGGGTCCACTGGGGGTGTTGGGTGGGGTCGATAAACCTTTCGGGATGGGGCATCAGGCCAAAGACGCGTCCCGTTTGATCGCACACGCCTGCCACATCGCCCAGCGAACCGTTGGGATTGTAATCGCTCGCGTTGCCACTGTAGCGCAATACCAATTGCCCCGCTTGCTCTAGTTGCTCAAAAGCCTCCTGGTCGCGCGCGACGAATTTTCCTTCGGCATGAGCAATTGGCAGAAAAAGCTCGTCACAGCCTGCCAGAAAAACGCACTTTTTGTTGTCGGCAGAGACTTGCACCCAGCGGGCCAAATAGCGGCCCGAATCGTTCCACGAGAGCGAAGCCGTCGGCCCACGGTCGTCGTCCGTGTCGAGCAGCCCCGACTTGATGAGCACCTGAAAACCATTGCAGATGCCGAGCACTAACTTGCCCGCCGCGCGAAACTCTTGCATGACGTCCGCCAAATGGTGGCGAATTTGATTCGCAAAAATCCGGCCCGCCGCCACATCGTCGCCAAAGCTAAAGCCGCCAGGAATGCAGAGGATTTGGTAGTCGGCAGCCAACTGAGGCGCTTCGAGTAATCGGTTGAGGTGCAGCGATTCGGCCTGCCCGCCAGCGTGCTCAAACGCAAAGGCCGTTTCGACGTCGCAGTTGGTGCCCGGGGCACGCAGGATCAGGATGCGGGGTTTAGGCATTTTTGATATGGATTGCGGAGGATGGAATGCAATTTGAAACTACCAACTCAACGGCGATTGCCACGCTGATTTTAGCTCAGCAAGTTCAGCATCAACCAACGTCTTGCCGCCGGTTGCTTCGTCGATTTGCAAACGCGTCTCGCTCGTTGTTTCGCCGACGCAGGCAAAGGGGATGCCTGCGAGCTGACTTTCGAAAGCGGTCGCATCTTCGGGTCGGACTTCGCACAAGAATCGAGTGTTCGACTCGGCAAACAACCGCCCTACGGCGCCAACCGACTCGGCACTGGTCGGAACTTTGCTGAGATCGAGGCTTGCGCCGACTTCGCCAGCAAATGCCATCTCTGCGGCTGCGACGGCCAGCCCGCCTTCGCTCAGGTCGTGGCACGAGCGGACGGTGCCTTGGCGAATCGCCTGATGGAGCGCCGCAAAGGTTTGTTTGGCTAGCTCGGCATCGACTGCTGGGGCGGCGCCGCCGGTCAAGTTGTTGACTAACGAAAAATGCGAACCGCCGAATTCTTCGTTCGTGTTGCCGACCAAGTAAAGTCGATTGCCCGCTGCTTTGAGATCCATCGTCACACACTGGGCGACATCTTCGACCTGCCCCATTGCGCTGATGAGCAGCGTCGGCGGGATGGCGATCGTTTGTTTGGTGCCATCGGCATCGACGTAACTGAATTCGTTGTTGAGGCTGTCCTTGCCGCTGATGAACGGCGTTTCTAAGACGAGCGACAGGTCGTGGCAAGCGAGTGCCGCGCGGACGAGGCTGCCGAGCGTTTGGCTGTTTTCGCAATCGCCCCAACAGAAGTTGTCGAGGATCGCGACGCGGCTCGGATCGGCCCCGACCGCGACGCAGTTGCGCATCGCTTCGTCGATTGCACTGGCGGCCATATTGTAGGTGTCGAAATCGCCGTAGCGTGGATTCATGCCGCAAGAAATCACCACGCCTCGTCGCGAGTCGAGCACCGGCCGCACGACCGCCGCGTCGCTGGGGCCATCCATCTGCACGCCGACCAGCGGTTTCACAACGCTGCCACCTTGCACTTCGTGATCGTATTGGCGAATGATCGACTGTTTGCTGGCAACATTGTACGAGCCGAGGATTTTTTTCAGGTCGACGGTGTAGTCGTCTCGCTGCGGCAGCGCGACAGGCTCGACTGGCGCGGGTTGGAATTCTGCTTGGCGAATCACGGGCGGACGGCCATTGTGCAGCAAATCCATCGTCAGATCGCAGACGGTTTGGTCGTTGTATTTCAGCACCAAGCGGCCGGTCGGCTCAAACTTGCCGATGACGGTCGCTTCGACGCTTTCGTCGGCACACAGCTGGCGAACCGCTTCCCAGTTTTTCTCAGGCACGCTCAGTACCATGCGTTCTTGTGCCTCGGAGATCCAAATTTCGGTGTACGAAAGCCCTTCGTATTTGACGGGTGCGCGATCGAGCCACACTTCGGCGCCGATCTCCTCGCCCATCTCGCCGACAGCACTGCTAAAACCGCCAGCACCGCAATCGGTGATCGCCGTGTACAAGCCACGATCGCGGAGCGCGAGAATCACGTCGAGCACTTTTTTCTCTTCGATCGCGTTGCCGATCTGCACCGACCCGCCCGAAAGCGTTTCGCTTTCGCTGGTTAGCTCGGCACTGGAAAACGTCGCGCCGTGGATGCCATCGCGTCCCGTGCGTCCGCCGACGCTGACGATCAGATCGCCGGGCTGCACTTCTTTGAACGACATTTCGTGCGGAATCAGGCCAACATTGCCGCAGTAAACGAGCGGGTTGCCGAGGTAACGCGCGTCGAAATAAACGGCGCCGTTGACGGTTGGGATGCCCATCCGGTTGCCGTAGTCGCGCACACCGCTGACGACGCCGTTCATCACTTGCTTCGGATTGAGTACGCTGGGCGGCAACGAGTCGACCGGCGTGTCAGGTGGCGCGAAACAGAAGACGTCGGTGTTGCAAATCGGTTTGGCGGCCATGCCGGTGCCGATCGTGTCGCGGATGACGCCGCCGATGCCGGTATTGGCTCCGCCGTAGGGTTCAAGAGCCGAAGGATGGTTGTGCGTCTCGACTTTGAAGGCGAGGTTGTTTTCGTCGTCGAAACGGACGATGCCGGCGTTGTCGCGAAAGACGCTCACGCACCAATCGTTTTCGCCCCAGCGAGCGCGTAGCTCTTGCGTCGCGGCAAAAATCGTTTCCTTCAGCATGTTTTCAAATTGCCGTTCGCCGTTTTCGTCGCGATAGGCGATCCGCCCGGCGAGCGTTTTGTGGCTGCAATGCTCGCTCCAGGTCTGGGCGATCGATTCCAGCTCGATGTCGGTCGGCTGCTGGCCCAGCTTGGCGAAATGTTGCTGGATAGTCTGCATCTCGGCCAGTTGCAGATAAAGCTGCCCTTCGAGGCTAAGCCGCATCAGCCCTTCGTCATCGAGAGCATCTAGCTCGACTGTTTGGAGCGCAAACTGGTACTCGCTGCCGAGTTGCAACCGGTCGAATGGCAAAGGCCCGACGAAAAATTGCTCGATCGCATCGTTCGCCAGCACGCGCGAGCCTATTTTTGCCAGCTGCTCCTCAGAGGCACCGGCGATCCAGTATTTCCGCAACGTGCGGATGGCTTCGATCGGAATATCCCCCATTGTTGAACAAAAGTCGCGCGCGGCCGTTTCGGCGCTACTCGCGACGGGGTCCATCACGCCCGGCTTGAGAAGAACCTGCAGCAGAGATCCGGCGAAACCGCTAGCGTTGGGTGGCGCGTCTAGGGCTGCTTTGCCTATGGGGGCGCAAATAGGCTGCTCGACCATTGAGTCGGAGAACAGCTCGGTCGCCAGCTTTTCGACTTGGCTGTCATCGATCGCAGGGCTTTCGATCAGAAAACCGCGGGCTGTGTAAATTTCGAGCGGGCCAGTGATGCCAAGCTCCGCCGCCTCGGCTGCGACGCTCGCTGCTTCGCGATCGAGGGTGCCTGCACGCGGATGTAAATCAATTTCCCAAAGCATCACGAGTCCGTTTCGCTTGTTGTAAGAATTTTTCCATTTCTGAGCCACCCGCAGCAAGATCGTCGGCGCGCAGGTAGGATTGCGCGGCCTGTAGCTGTTCGATCAAACCGTCGAGCGCTGCGACCACGTCGGGTGTGTTTTGCGCAAAAATCTGTGTCCAAAGCTTGGGGTCGGCGGCTGCGATGCGCGTGGTGTCGGCCCAACCGGAAGCGGCCAGCGGCAACCACTCTGCTGGGGTCGACGCCGCCAAAGCAGAGGCGACCAGGTGTGGCAGATGGCTCGTCGTCGCGAGCGCCAGATCGTGTTGCTCGGGTGACATCTGCACGACGTGGGCACCGAGAGTTTTCCAGAAGGCTTCGGCTCGTTCGATCGTTGCAGGCGGAGTGGCCTCGGTCGGCGTCACGACGACGGTTTTTCCGTCGAACAAGTCGGCGCGGGCGTGTTCGGGGCCGCTACGATGGTCGCCAGCGAGCGGGTGGCTGCCGACGAAGCGGCGGCTGTCGACTTCGTTGTCGGCGATCGCCGAGCAAATGTTCGCTTTGGTGCTGCCAACATCGCTGACTAACACTGTGGCGGGGGAAGCTGCCAGGACTCGACAAACGTCGTCCACAACCGACGCCACCGGCGTAGCGACGATTACCACGTCGGCCTCAGCAACCCCAGCCGCCAAGTCGGTCGTCGCGTTGCCTATTGCTCCGCAAGCAAGTGCCCGATCAAGGCTTTCCTGCCGTCGCCCGATGCCCACAACCTGATTGGCCAGCCCACGTTGCCCCAGCGCCAGCCCAATCGAGCCACCAATGAGGCCGACACCGACAATCGCGACCGTGTTGGCGACGCTGTGGGCAATGCTGTGGGCAGTATTTTTTTGGGAAGGGGGCATAGTAGCGCAAGCTGGGTGGCAATGTGGCCGACAGATACGGCCTATTTCAGCCCGTCGAAACAACACCGACAGGTCGAATCCATGATTGTAAGGTCTTAGTCGTAACTCGCTAGGGGCGGCGATTCACTGCTGGGCAGGCTTGAATTCGATCCAGTCCGCAAACTCGACAAGTTGGGCACGATCTTTCCGATTGGGATTGCTCTTCCCTTGGAGGCACTAATTGTAAGAAAATACACAATTGGCAATTTGTTAGCGAACCTTCTGCCCATTCGTGCGGTAAGATACTAAACGCGATTGCCGAACCGGGTTTACTCCGGTTAAACCGTCAGTTCGTAACTCCATGTTGGCAGGGACTAGATTGTTCATGTTTTTTGCGCAGGGAATTGTGCCATCGAGTCGCTTACTCTCTAGGGAGAATGTTTCCATGATTCGCGCACAAACCGTGTTTTGCACACGAAAATGTCAGGCTCTTGGCCTCAGCTGGGTACTGCTAGCCTGCTTAATCTCTGTCCCCGCTTCGGCCCAAGAATGGGCTGAAAAGATGTTCGGCACGCGCGAACACGACTTCGGCACGGTCGCGCGTGGAGCTGAGACCGTCTATCGCTTCGAGATCATCAATCTCTACAAGCAGCCGATGACGATCACGGGCGTTAGCTCGAGTTGTGGTTGCACGACCCCGACAGTCGAGCACGGCACTTTCAAGACCTACGAGAAGGCTTATGTCGTCGCCAAGTTCAATACGCACACCCACGTGGGTCGCAAAGGTGCGACACTGACGGTCAATTTCGCCCCGCCCTATCAAGCCCAAGTCCAGATTCGCGTCCATGGCAATATCCGTAGCGACGTGGTCTTTCAGCCGGGAGCCGTACAGTTTGGCTCCGTCGATCAGGGCGTTGCGAAAGAGCAGCGCATCTCGGTCAACTACGCAGGACGCCAAAATTGGCAGATCTTAGACGTCACCAACGACAACAACTATTTCGAGGTCGAACTACGAGAACGGTCGCGACAAGGAGGCCGAGTTTCTTACGAGTTGCTCGTGCGGCTGAAAGACAACCTGCCGGCTGGCTATGTCAAAGATCAGTTGACCGTGGTCACCAACGATGGCCTCGCCGACACACAGCGCATCCCGCTGATCGTTGAAGGCCGCGTCGTTCCAGAAATTTCGGTCACGCCCGAGGCTTTGGTGCTGGGCGACGTTGAGGTTGGCAAGCCGGTCACCAAGCGGCTGATCGTAAGAGGCAAAAAACCGTTTAAAATTCTCGACGTCGACTGTGGCGACAAGTGCTTTTCGTTCAAAACCGACAACGATTCCAAGCTGCTGCACTTTGTGGAGCTGACCTTTAATCCGCATGACCCCATGGGGGCTGTGAGAGTGCCGGTAAAGATCACCACCGACCGCGGCCCGAATCGGGGGGCGAAGTTGATGGTCTCGGCGATCGTGTTGCAAGCCAAATCGGTCTCCGAACCCGCTTCGGAGACACAATCAGGTGATGTGGAGCAG
>JAJDEE010000016.1 GCA_029259975.1 Planctomycetota bacterium | reverse complement strand
GCGAAGCACTGACAAAGGTGACCCCCGTGACAGGTAGCGTGTCGGTAATCACTACACCCGTCGCGTTGGAGGGACCATTGTTGACAATATCAAGCGTATAGCTAAACGACTCGCCCGGCTTCAGCGTGTTGCGGTTTGCCGATTTATCGATCGCTAAGTCGATGCGCGGTTCGAGCGGATTCGAGACCGTGTCGGTGTTGTTCGTCAAGTTGATTTCTTTCGGAGCGCTGACCGTTGCCGTATTGACCAACGTGCCAGTCGCCGCTGCATCAACCGTCGCGACGATCGTCACGAGGACCGAGGCACCTGGCTGCAACGTTCCTAGATCGGCAGTCACAACGCCATTACTATGCTGGACACTCACGCCGGCAATACTCGTCGACGCTGAGACAAAAGTGGCAAAGTCGGGGAGTTCGTCGGTGAATGTCGTGCCGGCAGCCTGCGAAGGTCCGACGTTGTCGATCTTGATTGTGTAGTTAAGTGTCTCGGTCGGTGTGACCGTCGTCTGCTCGACCGACTTGTCTAGCACCAAGTCAAATCCAAAGAAGCCAAAATCGACGGTACGATTAGTATTGCTACTCGAGTCACCATCATTGGTCGGCTCGCCGTCACCGACCAACATGATCGCCTGACTCACCACGCCGGCACCTGCTAGCGGCGTGCCGTTATCGTCGTCGTTTACATCGTTATCTGGATCGGCTGCGGCTGCACTGCCCAAGCTAGATAGCAAGCCAGACAACGGTCCGGTGCTTAGGAAATTTGTTGGATCGACCTGCACGACATACTTGCCAGGGAATAGATCGGTAAATAAGTACGTCCCATTAGAATCGGTGTTCTGCGTGGCAATTAGCTGATCGACACCGCTTGTGTATTGATTATTGAGATCCGTGTCCTCGTAGAGATTCAGCTTGACATTGGCGATCGGCTGCTCGCCATTCTCGAACTGGCCATCGTCATCGAAGTCGGCCCATACTTTGTCGCCCAAGCTTAAACGTGGTGAAGCCGTAAAATTGGCTCGTTTCGTCGCACGACCAACAAGACCAATCAGCGACACCTGAGCATCAACAGCCGTGACGCCTTCGAAAGTGAGTTCCAAAGCGCCAACATTTGCAAAGTTGGCCCCTTGGCCCGACTGCGCAGTAGGTACATCTTCAAAATTGAAAATTGCTTGCCCAGTCGCTGCCCCGCCCACCGACTCAGGGACGATTGTCGTGTACTCCGACCAATTGTTGGCGTCGGAGTAAACTCGCAGCATGATCTTTGAATTGGGATGATCGGCACCGGAGGTCAACGCAATGCCAGTCATCGTATTGCCATTGGACTCGGTCAGGTCGACGCCGCCGAGGCCTGTCGTATCGACAGCTCTCGCATCGCCGTCGGTGCCATCCCATACAATTTTCACGTTACCCGTTGCGCCCGGGCCGCTCGCGAGATACAAGCTGCCACCGCTCGCAGCCAAGGCCACCGAGGAGATTGGATTCGTGCTTTCAGTTAGCTCCACGTACAGATCGCGTTCGCCACCAAGAACTGCACTGTCAGCCAACGTATTCGCATCGCTGGACACCGGCGGAGGCGAGGCCTCAACCGTCTGGAGTGTCGTAAAACCGTCGATCGTTGGACCCACAATCCCATCGCCCTCGTCGCTAGAGATCGAGACCGCTTGAACATCCTCCCCAGGTCGGAATTGCAAATCGCCCGGCAACGAGATTTTGACAAAGTAGTTGCCAGCCGCCACTTGATCGAATCGATACTTGCCGTCGGCGTCAGTGGTAGCCGAAGAGCCAACGATCGAGTCGTCGCCACCGTTGATATCGAAAACGCCATTGCCGCCATCACGAAAAAGCGTTGCGGTAGCACCAACCACGACGACATCATTGCTGGCGTTGCTATCGCCTTGCAGGTCGGCGCGGACAACGCCCGAAATCTCTGCCATGTCGGCAGCTAGCATTTCGCGTGATTCGAGAGTTTCGATCGCAAGTTTTCTTCCTCGCGTCGCTGATTTCGCAGAAGGGTTACTGCTTTTCGAATCATAAGAGAAAAATCGGACCATGACAGCACCTCATCGATACAAAATTGCTAGCTTGGGGACAGACAGATCGCGCAGTCCGCGCAAGGGTAGTATCGGCCAACAGAGGGGCACTTGATAACCGTCAGTCAGCTTCGTGTGGTATTTACCACGTGTACTCGGCACCGAAGTTTAGACCGTTCGCCCACAGATCGGTTTGACGGTACTCAAAGCGAGGGTGATCGTCACGAACTATCCTGGTTGCATCTGGCACTCCGTCTCGTCGAAGCAGGTTTGCATTGACGTCCAGATCGATTTGATCGCCGGGACGCACCACGTTGCTCCAGTACAGCAGCGTATATCCACCCGTAATTTTAAGGCGCTGCGTAAGGTTGTAGCCTAGTGTGAGGCCAATTTCCGGGATCATGCTAAATTCGTCGCGCTCAAACGTCCCGATGTTTCCAACGACAAAATTGTCATCCGTCGTGTTTGGATCGAGATCCGCGCCCGGATGCGCGAATCGCTGGGTCAACAACCCACCGTCGGGGCTGGTAATCACGTTCCCAAGTCCGTCGTCAATGACTGTCGAGCCGCTGATGGCGACACGTTGACGTGTACTGCCGATGGCAACTTTTGATAAGAAGTTTAGCGACCAACGACGATGTTTCCACTCGGTTTCGTAGCCGATCTCGCCACCATAAAAATCGTTCTCGACGACAAATCGATCGATCACGTCGATATCATTTCCAGTGGTGATCGTAAGCGGGCTCGTGGTTACCACAATTTGCTGCAGGTCTTCAGTTACCTGAAGGCTCTCGTCAAGACTCGCCCAGCGAAAACCGTACAGAACGTCCGTGTGACGTGTCCCCTTCTGTAGTAAATTGAACAGCCTACCCAGTGGCCAGGCTTGGTAGGCAACTCCGCTACCACATCCCACGCCAGCCCCACAACCAACCCCATCTCCACAGCAAGTTCCGCAACCTTCGCGACAACATAAGTTGTGGCGGAGTCGAATTCCTGACGTTTGAAACTCGCTACGAACATCAACGGCTACCGTTCCGTCGAGTTCGTTCGTATCGACATCTTCCAGCGCACGCCCACGAGAGGCTAGGTCGCCAAGATCCAAGCCATTGTTGTCTTGATCGACAATGCCGGTATTGAAAAATGGCCGGAAAATGAAATTTCCATCGGCAGGAAAATTTTGGTCTTTTACCCCAGCGACAAATCGATCGTCGATTTCCTCCAGCCCCAGATAATCACCTTCCACGCCCCACTGACCGTAATCGTCCAACCACAAACCGAACGTGATGCGACCGCCGTTTCGCTCGTCATCGAGGACTCGTCTGCCGCCATAGAGAATCACTCGTTCATCTCGATTAGCCGGGATAGGATTCACCGGGTCTGCCACATTATGGGGCAGCATGACGACCAAAGGCGGTGTGTTCATCCCCTCCAGTTCCCACAACGAATACTCGAGGTGGGCGTACATCACGCCGCGCGATCCACGACCACAGCCGCCAAACTGCCGGCAAGTATGGCTGCCGCAATTTGGACAACCGCCAAAGTTCAGACCATCGTCTTCGTATCCGTCATCGATCCTATACCCATTGTCGTAGCTACCTTCGAGAAAAACCGGGCCACTCTCAGGACCCTCGATGACGATCGGCTCGTCCACAGATTCTCCTACTGGATCGGGAATGTCCTCGGTGGTCGGCGCTCCTGCCGGAACTGGTTCGAGGTGCTGCGCTAGCTGCATCCCACCGCTGCCGCCTGCTCGACCATTTCGTGGTAATGCCAACTGCGAAGCCAGCAGTATGTCGCCTGTATCATGCCGAACCGTGATAGTTTGGCCTAAGTGTTTGTTCAGATCGACCGATCGAACTGGTTCGATATAGCGTAAGATGCCACCATCGCGATTCACCAACACAAACGGTGGCGAGCCATCTTCGACTCGCGGATTCCTCACCAACTTGCCGCGCAAATTGCTCCCACGCTGGGTAACCGACTGCCGCGGACGAGACCGATTGTCTCGCGACTGCGTAGGCGTCGCCAGATTGGGATTAAGCAACGAATCCATCCAGCGTCCTGCCGCTACATCCGAATGCGTCATCTGATTTGGCCTATCAGCAGCCAAAGCCGACTGATTGATCGAGAACAGTAAAAGCAAGGTCGCAGCACAGTACGCCGCGATAATACGCCGAGGTTGCATAGCCATAGGGCTCGTCCTTAACCGCGCACTCCGACAGGCAATACGCCTTCGAAGCGGCTCGGTGGTAGTAGAAGAGAGAACCAACTTACGAAAAGTGGCCACGCTTTTAGCAACCCACCGAGGGGGTGGCAAGAGCAGTTCTAAGAGATGCACCCTTGACCCTGGGGTGCAGCCTGCGGAATGTATTTTTCATGTGGCAGTTTGGTAGGAGCGCGTGGTTTGGAGACTTCTTCTTCGTCGTTTCCAGAACTGCTCGAGGTCGTTGGTCTCGCTGAGGTGGTCGGCTGCTAGCTGGAGCAGCGGT
>JAJDEE010000150.1 GCA_029259975.1 Planctomycetota bacterium | reverse complement strand
GGGGCAGACGGCAGCGTGCCGCCGATGTCGGTGTTGCGATGGTGGTTTGCCATGCAGTACGACCCGACGACTACGACCGCCGCGCGCGATGCCTTTCTTTTGCATGGCCCTGGTGCCAAAGTGCTAAGCGAAAGCGAATTGTTGGCAGCCCGCGGCAAGCGAGTTCATACAGGACAATCGGACAAGCTCAACCAACGGTTCGCATCGTCGTTTAGCGAGCAGTTCGAGCAGATCTGCCAAAAGTACCCGCTCTACACCGAGCTGCGCAACGTGTTCGATTTTTCGATGGTGTTGGCGCTGGTCGAGCGAGAAGGTTTGCTTGAGCGCGCTGGCTGGCAGCCTTCGTTATTTACCGATGCCGGCAGGTTGCCCTTGCCGCGAATGCGCGTGCCGTCTGAGGTCGAAACGGTCGTCAACCACCGCGTCATTCGGCGGAAGCATATTATCGCCGGCGTGAGTGGCGGGGTTTGGATTGATGCGCGCAAGACGTTGGCGGTGGAGGCGGCTCGGGGTGAGCTGGCGAACGTTAAGGCGGCACCGAAAGCTGTCGAGGGGAAAGAGGGCGAGGTTGTTTGGTGGTGGGACTAGCTGCCTTGCGCGCCTAGTAGCCAGGCCAAAATCCCCTTTTGTGCGTGCATGCGGTTGCCGGCTTGCTGGACGACGATGCTACCGGGGCTGTCCATGACGCCATCGGTGACCTCTTCGCCTCGGTGGGCTGGGAGGCAGTGCATAAAGTAGGCATCAGCCGGGGCGGAGGCCATGAGTTGCTCGTTGACTTGGTAGTTGGCGAAGTCTTTGGCGCGTTTCGCTTTTTCCTTTTCTTGGCCCATGCTGGCCCAGACATCGGTGTAAACGGCTGTGGCGCCTGAGACCGCTTCGTGCGGGTCGGCGGTGACGGTCAATTGCATGTCGGGGCATTGTTCGCGGAGCGAATCGAGAAACGTCGGTGCGAATTCGTAGCCGGCGGGCGAGGCGATCGAAAAATGGACGCCCAATTTGCCACAAGCGACGGCCAGACTGCGGGCGACATTGTTGGCGTCACCCACCCAGGCAAGTTTAGCGTCGGCCAGTGAGTCGACTCGCTCGCTCAGCGTAAACAGATCGGCCAGCGCTTGGCACGGGTGCGAAACATCGGTCAAACCGTTGATGACCGAGCAAGTCGCGTGCTGGGCAACTTGCTCGACCGTCTCGTGTTGTTTGCAGCGCATCACGATCACATCGACAAACTCGCAAAGCACTTTGGTAAAATCGTCGATACGCTCGCGTTTGCCAAAACCGACATCGTCGCCGAGCATCATGCTCGAACCGCCCAAGTGGCCCATGCCCGCTTGAAAACTCACACGCGTACGCAGCGACGGTTTCTCAAACAGCAACGCCATCACACGACCGGGCAGCAACGGCTCGCGGATACCCTGCGCAAACTTGGTTTTGATGTCTTTGGACAGCGCGAAGATGGTATGGATTTCTTCGCTGGAAACGTCGTCGAGGGTGACTAAGTGGCGCATGGTGGTTTGTGGTCGGTTGTGGGTAGTTGGAATTCGTAGTTTGTTAGCCGTGAGCTTCTAGTGCCTGGGCGAATTCGCGAATTGCTTTGGTCAAAATCTCGCAGCCTGCCGCAAGCTGTTCATCACTAAGTGTCAGTGCCGGAAGCAAACGGATGATGTTGCCTTGCGTGCAATTGATAAGCAAGCCCTGGTCGAGGCAGGTTTGAACGAGCGGTGTAGCCTCGACATTAAATTCCAGGCCGATCATCAGGCCGCAAATGCGCAATTCGGTGACGTAGGGCAATTCGTCGACGAGCGGTCCTAGCTGGGCACGGAAGGCCCCAGCCAGTACCTCGGCACGCTCCAGTAAGTTTTCTTGCTCGATCATTTCGATCGTGGCGATGCCTGCGCGGGCGGCGAGGGGGTTGCCGCCGAAAGTGGCTGCGTGCATACCGGGGCGGAGGCTGGGGGCAATTTCTTTGCGGGCGAGCATCGCAGCTCCAGCGACGCCACCGCAGAGGCTTTTGGCGAGCGTCATGATGTCTGGCTCGACGCCGAAATGCTGGTGGGCAAACCATTTCCCGGTGCGTCCACAGCCGGCTTGAACTTCGTCGAAGATCAGCAGCAAGCCGTGTTCGTCGGCGAGTTGGCGTAAGCCTTGCAAAAATCCCTCGGGAGGTAAACGGATACCTCCTTCGCCTTGGATCGGCTCGACCATGATGGCGGCGGTTTCGTCATCGATTTTTTCTCGGACGGATTCAAGATCGCCAAACGGTGCGTAGACAAAGCCGGGCAGCATGGGGCCGATGTCTTCGTGGTATTTTGGCTGCGCAGTTGCTGTAACGGCAGCGAAGGTCCGACCGTGAAAGCCGCCCTCGAACGTAATGATGTTGTAACGACCGGCCGGCGTGTGCAGTCGGGCGAGTTTGATGGCGGCTTCGTTGGCCTCGGCCCCGGAGTTACAGAAAAACGCCTGACCTCCGAAACTGCGTTCGCTGAGCAGCTTGGCCCATTGGCCTTGGGCCTCCATAAACCAAGTGTTGGGGGCATGAATCAGCTTGGCGACCTGATCTTGTACTGCCTCGACAATTGGTGCCGGGCAATGACCGAGCAAGTTGCAGCCCCAGCCCGGAAAGAAGTCGAGGTAGCGATTGCCCTGGTCATCCCAAACCTCTGAGCCTTCGCCGCGAACGAGCGCAACGGGAAATCGCCCGTAGTTGGGGATGACGTACTCGTCGAACAATGCGGTTGTTTCGGGCGCAATCGTAATTTTTTCAGTGATGGACATGTTGGTAGCCCCCGGCTCTGCCGGGGGACAATGTGGGATTATGATTGTGAAATAGGGCGATAGTTTTTCGAGGTTCAATCCCCCGGCAGAGCCGGGGGCTACGTGGATGACGTGGATGCTGCTACACAGGTTCACCGACAATTTGTGTGCCTACGCCTTGGTTGGTGAAAATTTCGAGCAGCAACGAATGACGCAGCCGACCATCGATGATGTGGATTTTGCCGACTCCCTTGCTCAGCGTGTCGAGGCAGGCTTCGACCTTGGGGATCATGCCTGCTTCGATGCTACCATCGTCGATAAGCTGGCGGGCATCGGCAGACGAGAGCGAACCGATCAGCGATTCGGGATCGTTTTTGTCGCTGCGGACACCATTGACATCGCTGAGGAACACAAGTTTCTCCGCACCAACGGCCTGTGCTACAGCAGTAGCAGCCGTATCGGCATTGACGTTGAGTCGCCCTCCGCCTTCCGCTTCGATCTCACACATCGAGGGAATCACCGGGACCTGCCCTGCGTAGGTGAGATTATCAAGCGTTTCACGATCGACGCGCGTGACGTGGCCAACTGAGCCGAGATCGATCGGCTCGCCGTCATCGCCAGCGAGCTGCAACTTTTCGCCGAACAGTACGTTGTTGTTCATCCCCAAAAAGTTGAGCGGCATCGACCGGCCGCCTAACTCTTCGATGCGGTCGGCAATCATGTCGTTGACTTCACCGGCGAGAACCCGCTCCACGATGGCCAGCGTGGCGTCGTCGGTGACCCGGCGGCCTTGGATAAAGTTCGGTTCGATGTTTTCTGCGGCCATCGCGCGGCTGATCGCCGCGCCACCTCCGTGAACAACAATCGGCTTCATGCCGACCGATTCCATGAAGACAATATCGACAAGTAGGTGCCGCAACGCTTCGGGGTCTTCCATCACGCTGCCGCCGAGCTTGATGAC
>JAJDEE010000149.1 GCA_029259975.1 Planctomycetota bacterium | reverse complement strand
ATGTCCAAACGCATGAATCATCGCCGGCGGCAAGGGTCGGTTAGCTATCGGAAAGTTTTCGACAGCGCGGGCGGTCGATGCTCCGTACAAAGCATCGGCTGGCACTTCCATTTCGCCCATCGTGTCACGTTCGGTGCGGGTGTTGCTCATGATTTTGGGTAGCTGGTGTGTGGTGAGTGGTTGGTGATTCGGCGTTGCTGCCGACGCTAAACTTTACTGTTTGAGGTTTCGCCCGGCAACTAGGCGGTTTGGTTCACTTGTACCTCTAGGTGTGGGTACGGGATATCGATTCCCGCCTGATCGAGCTGCATTTTCACTGCTCGAATCAGCGCCTGTTTAGCGTCGCCGTAGTCGTCGTTGTGTGCCCAAGCGCGGACCGACCAGTCAACACTCGACGCGCCTAGCCCGGTGAGTACGACCGCCGGCTTTGGCTCGCTCACGCATTGCTCGACCAAGTCGATCGCCTGCTCCAATACCCGTCGCGTTTGGTCGATGTCAGCAACATACGACGCGCCAACTTCAATTTCGATGCGACGAACTGGGTGGTAGGTGATATTTTCGATCACCGACCCGTAAATTTCTCTGTTCGGCACGATAAATCGTCGATTGTCGAAGGTATCGATTGACGTGGAAAAAAGTTCGATCTCGAAAACTTTGCCCACGTTACCCGCCACATTGACGATATCGCCTACTTTGTATGGGCGAAAAATGAGCAACATTGCCCCCGCCGCAAAATTCGACAGCGTCCCCTGAAACGCCAAGCCGATCGCCAAACCAGCGGCACCGATCACGGCAGCAAAGCTGGTGGTCTCGACACCGAAGTAGCTCAAGCAAGTCAGGCCGACCAGCAGTAGAATTATCCAACGCACGAGTTTGGAGATGAAACGCGTTAAAGTTTCATCAAACTTGATGCGGCGCAAACCTCGGGCGATGGTCCCTGAAATCCAAGAGGAGATTGTCCAAGCAAGAAACAGCAAAATGAGGACGAACAAGGCTCCCATGAGCGAGACCTTGCCGAGATATACCCATTCGGCCGTACTGATGTCGCTCCATGAACCACTGAACAACATTTCTTTAATTTCGTCCAATCGCTCATCTGCTGTTGGGAGTGGCAATCTAACGGGCGCGGGAACTACTTGGGCTAAAACAGGATGCATACTGACTCACAGTAAAAAGTAACACCGCAGAGGACGCAGAGGATCACAGAGATTGCCGAAGAAGATTTCGAGGAAGTTTCTCCGTGCTACTCTGCGTCGCTCTGTGGTGAGTAAAAACAAGATTTCGTAGCACCCTACCGGCTCGACGCTTCGCCTGTCGAGATCAGCCGCCTCTGGGAAAATCGTGCTAGCACGACGATCCGCCCTTGCCTGCTGAATCGACCCAGAAGTATTATCGTCGCGTGTCGAATCTCCCTCAAAATGATGAAGCAGACGCTGGCGAAAAACCGGGACGGTTCTCGCTGAAAAATCTCTCGGCGGCCTTTGCCCGCCTGACGGGGACTAGCGATGCAAAAAATTCGACGACCGAGCAGCCCGAGGGCCTCGAAGAGCGACAAGAAACCTCCGAGTTGGTGGGCAGCGAGGGCCTGTCGCCGCGAATGATCGTCGAGGGGATGCTTTTTGTCGGTCACGCCGATGGCAGGCCGATGAGTAGCCGCGAGATGGCCGCTCACATTCGCGACGTCTCGCCGCGTGAAGTCGAATCGTTGATCGACGAGCTGAACACGCTGTACGCACAGGCTAACACTGCCTATCACATCGCTAGCGAGGACGAGGGTTTTTGCTTTGTTCTCGACGCAAAGTTCGAGACGCTTCGGCAACGTTTCCACGGTCGGGTACGCGAGGCGAAACTCACACCGTCGGCAATCGAAGTACTATCAGTGGTAGCTTATCGACAGCCCATCCATGCTGAGGATGTCGCTAAGCTGCGTGGTGGTCGCAGTCACAAAATTCTTAACCAACTGGTTCGTCGTGGACTCCTTCGACTAGAACGCCCCGAGAATCCGCCACGAAAACCGACCTATCTCACCACCGACCGATTCAACGTTCTCTTCCGCATCGGCTCTCCTGAGGACTTACCAAGCAGCGAAGATCTGGACGATTGCTAGCCAAAATGGGGGGTGTGTCAAACTATCTCAATCGCACCTAAGTCTTTTACCAGAAGTATCTTACGTATAGTTGAGTCAACAGGACCCTAGTAGTTCTTCTCAAGCTTGCTAGAATCTCGCCTCGCCTTGGAGTGTGAGCCAACTACAATACCGGGGTCGGAATTAGATCGACTGGCAACGGCCAAGTGGGCCTTCCCCCAGAACCTCGAAGAAGAGAACTCCTCGCCTACGACAAAAGGTTTTTCAAAACAGGCACCGTAAGACACGGCCATGATTTTGTCTCGATAGTTGAGACTCGCCCAGCCTTTCTCCCACGCTTACTTGCACGTCGTTCGGCGTTTGGCATTGCCTCTGAAGATTGATTCGACCAAATACCTATGCAAACCATTACAAGCACGCAACATCGAAACGCATTACGCGCCGCACCGCCGGTCGTGTTACCTTCGCTATTGCTTTGCGATTTTGGTAATCTCGAACGCGAGATTCGCCAGCTCGAAGCTGCCGGAGTTCGCGGCTTGCACCTCGATGTGATGGACGGGCATTTTGTGCCCAACATGACCTACGGACTCACGATGGTTTCGACCCTTCGCGAGATCACTGATCTGCCGCTGGATGTGCATTTGATGATTTCCAACCCGGGCGACTATCTAAAAAAATACGTCGACGCGGGCGCCGATCTGCTGACCATCCATGCCGAAGCGGTTGACGATCCTCGACCGTTGCTTGAAGAAATTCGTTCGCTCGGTGCCGGTTCTGGCCTGGCAATCAATCCCCCCACCTCGGTGGCTTCTATCGAAGCCGCCCTGCCTTTATGCGATTTAGTCTTGGCGATGAGCGTCATGCCCGGCTTTGGCGGACAGGCCTTTGACGAGGTCGCTTTGGAGAAACTTGATGACCTGCGTTCCAGGGTTCCCGCAGAAACGTTGTTGGAAGTCGATGGTGGTGTGAACTCCAAGACCATCGCTGCCTGCGGATCTGCTGGCGCCCAACTCCTTGTTGTAGGCTCCGCAATTTTCCGCGAACCCGACTATGCGCAGGCCATCGCTAACTTGACTCAACTGGCTGGCAGCGAAAACTGATCCGAAACCTAGAGACACTTTTCACCATGTTAAAGCTACTCATCATTCGCACCGGTGCGACCGAGTACGAAGCACAGGGCCGCGTCCAAGGTACGCTAAGCATTCCGCTCAGCGAGGATGGTCGCCAACAGATTTCGCACGTGGCCGAGGCGCTACGCGAAACTTCGATCGACGTTTGCTTCGTCGGGCCTTGCCTAGCAACACAGCAATCGGCAGAAATTCTGGCTGCGCAACTTAAACTCAAGCCCAAGACGCTCGACGACCTGCAAAACTTGGACCACGGCCTGTGGCAGGGCATGTTGATCAACGACGTGAAAGTCAAGCAGCCAAAGGTCTACCGCCAATGGCAAGAACACCCCGAAACCGTCTGCCCGCCCGAAGGCGAGTCGCTCCAAATCGTCCGTGAGCGGTTGCAGCGTGCCTTGAGCAAAATTGCCAAAAAACAAAAAACGGGCACAGCTGCTGTGGTTGTCGCCGAGCCAGTCACGAGTCTGCTAAAAAATGTCCTGCGTGACGATTCGCTAGGAAACCTCTGGGAAACCGAGGGCGGGCAAGAAACGGCTTGGGAGCTGATTGATTTCCCGGCAACAGTCGTAAGCTCTTAATTTGAAAAATGACGAAGCCCTAATGACCAATGTATTTGCTCTTGATCGTTGGTCATTGGGGTTTGGTCATTGATCATTCGTAGCTTGCTGGCATGGCTGATCGTCGAATTCACTGATACAATTGGACTTCCTCCACAGGCACCACACAATAACACGTATGAAAATGGCTTCCAGCGAAACCGACATTTCAGGCCAGCAAGCGAAGCCGGTGCGTGAAAAACGCGGCGTGCCGGGTGGGCTGTGGTTGGGCTGCGCTGATTGCGGGAAAATGATTTTCCGCAAAGAAGCCGAACGACTGATGAATGTTTGCCCGGAATGCGGCTATCACATGTACCTCAGTGCCCGCGATCGTATCGCAGCGGTACTCGACGAGGGGACATTCGAGGAGTGGGATGGCAATCTCCACCCGGCTGACCCGCTTAACTTCGAAGACAAGCGAAAATACAAAGACCGCCTTGTCGCAGAGCAAAAGAAGACCGGGCTTATCGATGCAGCGCTCACTGGCAGCGGCATGATTCGCGCCCGACGTGTAGCAATTGGAGTGACCGACTCGCAATTCATCATGGGCAGCATGGGGTCGGTCGTTGGCGAGCGGCTCACCCGACTCATCGAACGAGCGACCGAGCAACAGTTGCCGCTGATCATCATCAGCGGCTCTGGAGGTGGCGCGAGGATGCACGAAGGCATTTTTTCGCTGATGCAAATGGCCAAAGTCTCGGCGGCGCTTGCACGCTACGGCCAAGCCAAAGGGCTGTTCATTTCGGTCCTCACCGACCCCACGATGGGGGGCGTGGCGGCCAGTTTTGCATCGCTGGGCGATATCATTTTTGCCGAGCCGAAAGCGCTGATCGGTTTTGCCGGCCCACGCACGATCAAAGCCACCATCCGCATTGAACTGCCCGAAGGCTTTCAGACGAGCGAGTTCCTTCTAGAGCACGGCTACATCGATCGCATCGTCGAGCGGGCCGATCTCAAAAGCGAAATCGCACGGGTGATCGACTACTGCGGGAAGTAATGTGTTAGCGCCTTTGCCTGCCACGGCCTGCCCCTACTGGCGAGCGTTCTGGCGGCTTCGGCGGCGCTTTTTCGAGCAGGCGATTGCCGGGGCCGAGTAGTTGGTCGATGCGGTCGTTGAGTTCTTGATTCAACTCAACGCCTCCGCCGGAACTGTCGATCCAGACCTGGCCGCCAGCGGCTAAGTCGAGCCGCAACCGCAACCGCTTTTTCCCCGGGTAGCCGCGGACGATCTCGCGCAGTTGCTTGAGGCCTTGCTCGCCATGCTTTTCTTCTTGCACGCGAATGACCATGCCGCTACTAAAGTGTTTGGGCATCTCTTCGAGCGGCATCAGCTTGTCGACGATGAGATTGACCTCTTCGGCACCTGGGCGGCGATCGACTTTGCCTGTGACGCAAAGAATTGCATCGGTTTGAACCAAATGCCCCACTTCAGCGAACTGCTCGGGCCACAGGATGCAACGCATGATGCCGTCGAGATCTTCGAGATCCCACATCGCGTACTTAGTGTGGACCTGACCGGGACGCGGATTTTTGGTATGCGAAAATTTGATGGCAGCGATCATCCCGCCTAGATGCACCTCGTCGCGATGCTGGAGCTTCGTCATCGACATGCTGTTGTGCGAGCAGTAGGTGCGGATAATCGCCTCGTGTTCGGCCAAGGGGTGACTGGTCAGATAGTAGCCCAGCACCTCTTTTTCCATGTTGAGCTGATCTTTTTCGTCGAACGGTGGGATGTTGGGCAAGTCTTGCGCGGCGGTCTTTTCGTCTTCTTCCTCGTCAAAGGCTTCGAACAAACCCTTTTGTCCGCTACGCCGATCGGCAGCCGCAGCGACGCCCGACTGTAGTGCGCGGTCGAGGACCGACATCTGCTGCGCACGATGTCCGCCGGTGCTGTCGAAGGCGCCGGCTTTGATGAGGGCTTCGATTGTGGAACGATTGCACTGCTGCGAATCGATACGATCACAAAAGTCGAACAAACTCGTGAACGGGCCGTTCTTGGATCGCTGGGCAGCGATTGCCTCGGAGGCACCGATGCCGCACGACTTGATGGCGCTCAGACCGAAATGGATTTTGTCGCCGGCGACTTTGAAATCGTCGTCCGAGGCATTCACGTCGGGCGCGACGACTTCGATGTCCATGCGCTTGCAGTCTTCGATATGCTCGACCAGTGCGTCTTTGCTTTTGAAGTTGCGCCCCGAGATGTCGCACGACAGCAGTGCCGCCATAAACTCGACGGAATAATGGGCCTTAAGATACGCCGTCATGTAGGCGATCAATGCGTAGGCGGTCGAGTGGCTCTTATTAAAACCGTAGCCGGCGAATTTTTCAATCATGCCGAATAGCTCTTCGGCTTTTTTCTTGGCGAGACCTTGCGATTGCGCCCCCTCGAGAAATTCTTCGTAGAATTTGGCGATCATCGGTAGCTTTTTTTTGCTGATCGCCTTGATGCAGGTGTACGCACTGGAAAGGTGAATGCCGCCCAATCGATTGAGGATGCGCATCACTTGTTCTTGGTAGACCATCACACCGTGTGTCTCTTCGAGAATCTCCTCCATCACCGGGTGTGGATACTCGGCTTGCTTGCGGCCATGTTTGACTTCGATGTAATCGTCGACCATGCCGCCTTCGAGCGGACCAGGGCGATAGAGGGCGGCGGTGGCGATGATGTCGTGGAAGCTGTCGGGTTTCATCCGCTGGAGCAGGTCGCGAATGCCGCCACTTTCGAGCTGAAAAATGCCTTTGGTCTCGCCGCGGCAAAGCAACGCAAAAGTCTCTTTGTCGTCGAGCGGAAACTTGTACGGATCGATCGTCTCGCCACGCGACTGTTTTACTAGCTCGATACTGCGAGCCAAAATTGTGAGGTTGCGCAGCCCGAGGAAATCCATCTTGAGCAGGCCGGCCCGTTCGACGTCGTTCATCGCCCATTGTGTGATGACTTCGGTTTTTCCCTTGACGTGCTGCAGCGGCACATACTCGTCAACCGGTTTTTCGGCGATCACGACAGCCGCCGCGTGCGTGCCGACATTGCGTGCGAGGCCCTCGATTTTTTGGGCGAGGTCCAACAGCTCGCGGATTTCGGGATCGGCTTCGCAAACTTTTTTGAGTTCGTCGCTTTGCTCGAGCGCCGACGCAAGCGTAATACCCAGCTGGTCGGGC
>JAJDEE010000148.1 GCA_029259975.1 Planctomycetota bacterium | reverse complement strand
GCTAGGCGTGGCAGATTGTGGTCATTTACAGCGGCTCGTCAAGACGAGTTCTTGCTCGCGACGAAAAATCGATCCGCAGCCAACTTATTAAGTCAAAAAGAACTAGACACACTACAGCTAACACCGCGACAATGGACCCTCCAAACTCCCCCTGCTAGCATCTCCCTTCGGCAATTCCTGTGGCTGACGACGATTTTGACATCAGCAGCTTGGCAGCACACCTGCACATGCTCCCTGTGCAAATTTCCAAACTCGCTGATCGCGGAAAAATTCCTGCCCGTCGCATCGGCGGACAGTGGCGATTTTCTCGCGCCGAAATCCACCATTGGCTCGAGGAGCAAATCGGCCTGTCCGGTCCGAACGAACTGGCCGAAATGGAAACCAACCTTCAGCGAACCGACGCCATCGACACTGGGGAAGTCGCAATCGCTACTCTCTTGCCGATCGATACTATCGCCGTACCGCTAGCAGCACGCACACGCAGCAGCGTTATCTCGGCGATGTCCGAACTAGCCGCCACCACAGGCATGCTTTGGGACCCCGGCAAAATGGCCGAAGCCGTCACAGCCCGCGAAGCGATGCACCCAACCGCCCTCGACATTGGCGTCGCGCTCTTGCATCCGCGCCGCCCACAATCCTCAATCCTCGGCGAAGCGGTCATGGCTTTAGGCATCACCGGGCAAGGCATTCCTTTCGGCGGTGCAGGCGGCCTGACCGACGTTTTTTTTCTGATCGCAGCCACCGACGACCACGAGCATCTGCGGATGCTTGCCCGCATCAGCCGAATCATCAGCGATCCTGATTGGCTCGCCGACCTGCGCGCCGCCAGCGACGCACAAGCCGCCCACGATTTGCTTGTCGCCCGTGACGCCAAATTGTAATTTCCTGCTACGCCGCCGATAAAAATGGCCAACACTGCTACTCAACCTACTGACGTCGACATGATCGACGCGAAAACGCACGTGTTAGCCATTGGCGATTGGCATCACCGCGAATTCGCCAAACCCGCCGCCACCCTCTCCGGCAGCTGCGTCTGGTCCCAAGTCGCCACGATCGATCAAGCCTGCGGCCTCCTCAGCAATTGCCTGCAACCGCCCGAACTCATCTTCCTCGCCCAGTCGTTGCCTGGACAAATTCGCCAGCAGGATGTCGACCGCCTCCAACAACAGGTTCCGCTAGCGCGGCTAGTCCTCGTTGCAGGCACTTGGTGCGAAGGCGAACTGCGAACCGGCACACCGCCAAGCGGAGTAATCCGACTTTACTGGTACGAACTCGCAACGTGGTGGCAAGCAGCTATCCGCCGACAAAATGCAGGCCTCTGTCCGCTTTGGTCCTTGCCACTCGACCACGCCCAAGCGGGCCGCTGGTCGTCCGAATTACTACGATCACCTCCTATCGGTGCTATTTCTTCTGTGCTCATCGACGCCGCAGACTACTCCGTCTACGAAACACTTTCAGACGCCCTCGCAACCTACACCATCCAATCACACTGGAACGGCCGCGACATCATCGCACCCATTCCAATCAAGGCTGCCCCAACCACCGCCGGCATCTGGGACGGCGGCCAACTCAGTAGCCGCGAACTGGCACGCCTCACCCATTTCTGTCAGCAAACCAACGGGCTTATCCTTGCTTTGCTCGATTTTCCACGTGTTGAACACATCAAACAAACCAGAGCAGCCGGAGCTGCGGCCGTCTTCGCCAAGCCCTACATCGTAGAAGAACTCGTCGCGGCGATTACTAAACAGCATGTTACCGAACTGCGCCCGTGAGGAAGTGCTTGAACAAGCACCAAGCCCGACTGGACGCTTCCTCACGGGCGCGGTTCGGATAAAAAAAGCTTCACATCGCAACCTACCAGTCCACCAGCTCCGTCCGCAAAATCTCTCGCCGCCAGCCTGGCTCGTGTACCGGCCAGCAGCGAATCTGATTGATCCCTTCGGGCAGCGCATTTTCCTCAAACTCGGTCGCCTGACCACTTTCGAACGCTGCACGCCAAACACTTGCTTCTGCCGAGGTCAAACTCGGTGGGCGACGTCCCACGTTACACCTCCGCCACTGCAAGGCTCCTTGATCGAAAAGTGTGATCATCACCGGCGGCGACATTTCGAGCATCCTCCGTGCGATAAGTTCGTGACTGGCCGTCGAAAAAACCTGCTTGAGTTCCAGCAAGTCCCAGCCGACCGCCTCGCCCTCCGCCGCTAGCCATTCGCGAGGCAACAGCAAACAGCTCGCCAAATAATTCGCTACTCGTTCACGTCCAGTAGGTGGAATATCGATCAGCGACACTTCCAACCGCGAAAACACACGAAACGCCAGCGACTCACCCACTTCGTGCGCCACCGCCCATTGCCGACGTTCAGGCCGCGGATCGTCGGCCAACATTATCGTCCCTCGCCCTGCCCTGTCCACTTTGTCCCTTCCCGCTGGACCCCTACCCATGGGACCCCCACCCATTGGACTCAGCCGAACAAACCGCGCCCGCACGTTCATCGCAGTATCCCGTGCAACAACCAATCCCAGCCGCTCAGCAACCGCCAACAGATCGACCGGCGGCCCCGACCACTCGACCTCAGCCAGCACCTCGCTCGCCACCGCCTCGACCGTTGCGGCAAACTGTTCCGCCGGAATTTCAGTCAACATGATTGTCGGCCCCAGATTAAAACGTCCGCATTGATAATATACATGCGTATACTAATGCAGCAGCTAGGAGATGCAAGCAAAAAAAACTTTTTTTCTCCAATCATTTTTCTCTTAAACAGGTTCTTCCGTGATTTTAATGGCTATTTTCCACAAACAACAATCTCCGTCCCTCTTTTGTGGGAAAGAGTTAGGTGCATACATTTTTCTCCCGGTGGTTGTTGCGCGTTCCTGGGCCATTTATGGTCCATTTCCGCGCAGCGGTATTTGGCCCGTGCTTTAGCACGGGCTGCGTCCCTGCCCCCTCTCCCTCTCCCCAGAGTCGCCGCTCTGGGGAGAGGGAGGAAGGAACCACGACATCACAACGGATACAACGATCATTGCGTCGTGCCCGTCGTGCCGTCGTGGTTCAATTTCAGTAGTTCCAAATTCTGTGGAAAGAAAGACCAGAAACTGTAATTTGGAACTACTGAATTTTTTATATTTCGGTCACGATCACGTAATTTCCTTGGCTTTGCAGTTTGTCTGAATAAGCTCCTTGGCCCCCATCGTCCCCCTCGCCGGAATCGGCTATCATACAAGTTTGTGTCTCTACTCCCCCTGAAGCTGCTTTACAGTGCCCGATTCCTACGCCACCGAAAACGACCGTTCCGACGTCAAAGGGCGTTACGCTTTTGTCAGCCTTGGCTGCCCAAAAAATCTTGTCGACAGCGAGCGGATGCTCGGTATGTTGCAGATCGAGGGGTACGAACTGGTCGACGATCCGCGAGGGGCCGATTTTGCGGTCGTCAACACTTGCGGTTTTATCGAAGAGGCCCGCACTGAGTCGTTCGCCACGATCGACGAGATGCTACAGCTGAAAAAGCAGGGCGATCTGCGTGGCGTGATCGTCTCGGGCTGCTTGGCCGAACGGCAAAAAGCGGACCTGCTGATCGATCGCCCCGAAATCGACCACTTGGTCGGCGTCTTTAGCCGTGAAGAAATCACCAAGGTCGCCGACCGGTTGATCGGCGGGCTTGACGAGCAGCGGACGATCTTTCAGCCGGCGCCGACGCACCCATTGCCCGACACCTCGCGGCTGCGAATCACGCCCAAGCATTTTGCGTTCCTCAAAATCTCGGAAGGCTGTGACCGCCTTTGCACGTTTTGCGCTATTCCCAAGATGCGTGGCAAACACGCCACCAAGCCGATCGAAGAAGTCGTCGCCGAAGCACGCGAGCTGGCCGCCGACGGCGTGCGCGAGTTGGTCATCGTCGCCCAAGACACCACCTACTACGGACTCGACCTGTACGGCGAAACTCGCCTCAGCCAGTTGCTCAAAGAACTCGACAAAGTCGAGGGCCTCGATTGGATTCGGCTGATGTACTTTTATCCGATGTACGTCGACGACGAACTGATCGACACGATCGCTGCGAGCCAGCGCATCGTCCCCTACCTCGATATGCCGCTGCAACACGCCAACGACACGATGCTACGCCGGATGCAGCGTCGCGTGAATCGCGCCGATACCGAAATGCTGCTGACAAAGCTGCGTAAGCGGATTCCGAATCTCGTCATGCGCACCACTTTTATTACGGGCTTCCCTGGCGAAACCGACGAACAGTTTGACGAGTTGGTCGATTTTGTCCGGCAGCAACAGTTCGAGCGACTCGGCGTGTTTACCTATTCGTACGAACCCGACACACCCGCCGCGAAACTGCCCGACCAAGTGCCTGAGCAGGTCATGCAAGAACGCCGTGCCCGACTGATGGCTGAGCAGCAGCAAATCGCCTTCGCCTGGAACGACGCCCAAATTGGCCGCCAAGTCGACGTGCTGATCGATTCCCAAGTGCCTGGAGAGCCGCTTCCCGAGAACAGGGCAGCCTGGATCGGTCGGTCGTACGCCGACGCTCCCGATGTCGACGGAGTTACTTACGTCACTGGCGAAAATCTCGCGACCGGTGCCTTGGTGAAATGCGAAATCGTGGCCCGCAGTGACTACGATCTAGTTGCGGTAGCGATTGAAGATCCCCGATAGAAAAATACCCAATGACCAAGCCCCAATGACAATGATTTTTCTGGTCATATTGGTCATTGGGACTTGGGCATTGGTCATTTACAATAATCCTTATGCCAGATTTGACTAACGCCGCTCCGTCGGCAAAAATCCTCAACGTGCCCAACATCACCACGATTTCGCGAATCGTATTGTCGGTGTTGCTGTTTGGGTTCCTCTCTTTCGGTTGGTACAAGATCAGCTTTGTCCTGTTCGTAATCACCGCCGTCACCGATTGGTTCGACGGCTACTGGGCGCGCAAGTACGGCCAAATCACACAACTTGGCCGAGTACTCGACCCCTTCGCCGACAAGTTTTTCATCTGCGGCGTCTTTATTTTTTTAGCAGCGACGGTTCCTATGTCTGATGGCTTGAACCCCTCGGGCATCGCCGCCTGGATGGCGGTCGTCATCGTCGGGCGTGAATTGCTCGTCACGACGCTCCGCACTTTCGTCGAGCAAGGTGGCGGCGACTTTTCGGCCAAATGGATCGGCAAAATAAAAATGGTTTTGCAGTGCGTAGCTGCCGGCTGGAGCATCGTCCATCTCTCGCACCTCAACGCCGACGGCACTACTTGGCAAACAACGCCGCCCGACTGGATGACCAGCGGCTTGGTTATTGCCGCCTGGGCGACCGTGCTAATCACCGTCTACTCGGGGTATGTTTATGTTCGGTCGGCGATCAACGTCCTGCGTGCCAGCGCTTGATTCAACTTATTCTATCGTTTTCATTACATGGATGCCGAATCTTCAACCGCCTTTGTTGCCACATTAGAGATCGTTGGCATCCTAAGCCTGGCAGTATTGTTCTATCTATTCCAAAAGCATATTGGCGGCAATTCGCTGCTGCCCTACCAGCCACGCCGCCGCGTACCTTGGGGACCTTTGGTCGTGCTGCTCGCCATGAGTATGCCCTTTCTTTCTGTACTAGCTTTTTCGATTAGTTTTCTACTTGGCGATCAAGCAGTAACCCAGGAGATTTCGACTGAGAAATTCGTCATCATGGGCTGCACTGACTCGGCGATTAAGATCTTTTTCCTTCTTGGCGTCATGACTTGGCTTACCACATTCTTCCGCGCCAATTCGCACGACTTAGGACTACCAACAAGCTGGAACCAATTCGCAAAAGACGTTGGCATCGGCACTATTGCCTGCATTGCCGTATTGCTGCCAATCAATCTGGTGCAATTCGCGCTGGTAAACGCCTTCGAATCCAAAACATTGCACCCTTTAGTAAAACAACTCCAAGAACACCATTCCCCAGCCATTTTGCTGATCTCTTTTACCATGGCTGTGATCGTAGCGCCGCTTTTCGAAGAGTTTACTTTCCGTGGTTTGCTCCAAGGTTGGCTCGAACGCCGCGAAGACGAA
>JAJDEE010000147.1 GCA_029259975.1 Planctomycetota bacterium | reverse complement strand
CCTTCGCTGGTGACGCGTTTGTCTCGTAAGAGTTCGACTGCCTCGGGACAAATGCCCTCTAACAAATCACGCTTCATCCGGATGCGATGAATATCGACGTTCAAGGTCCGCGCTATGTCCTCTTCGGAGACTCCGTTCTTCAATGCCTTGCGAATCATAAAGTGTTCTTGAATCGCCGACAGTTGGTTTACTTTGTGGTTGTAAGTGAATGCTTCATCATCATGGGCGACTAGGCATTCGACCGTTGGCACGTTGGAGCACTTGAGAACATCGAGACGAACATGACCGTCCAGCAACATGAATTGATTCTCGGCATCGGTGCACGGGTGGACGATCAGCGGCTCGATGATGCCGATTTCCTGAATCGAAGCCGCGATCCTACGATATTTTACCGAGTTTCTCGCACCCGGAAGGACTTTCCGTAAAGGGAGAATAGTGGCCACTTCAATTGCCCGAAACTCTGGCTCACATGCAAGCTTCACTACTGCACTCATTGTGTCCTCTCCTTTCGATGAACCTGTTCATTCAGATACTTGGGCAGTGACTCTAGCGACTCAGCCTTCAATAGCTCGACAAACTGTTCATCACCAAACAACTGCCGTAGCGCCGACGCGACGAACAACAGTCGCGTTTCGCACAACTTTGATTTTTGGATTACCATACGCTGCCGCGTAGTCTCCTTCTCATAGGTTTGCAGCAGCTTCTTTGATGACATTCGTTCGGAGGATTTGCGATTGACTCTGCCCCTCAATTTCTTGCCGGACGTACGCCGTTTTTCTATCAAACGACGTGCCGCCAGTAGCTTCTTGCCGCGAAGATCGTTTTTTTCATATGCTTCGGTAAGTGCTCGCTGCACATCATGATCATCCGCAGTTGCAATCGTGATGGCGATATTGATCGGGATTTTCCCTTGTTCTACTGCCGTCAACAGACGCTCTTCCCCCGTTTTGATCAATTTGATGATGTTGCGGACATAACCTATGTCGATGTCCGTTTTCTTCGCAATTGCGCTATAGGAGTAACCGCGATCTTTCAATGCACCGATCTCACCGAGAAGTTCAACCGAGGAACGCTGCCGTCGTGCAAGATTCTCAACCAAACTCATCAGGTAGAGTTGTTCTCGTGACGCTTCAACGATTAGAGCAGGGATCTCCGCCTGGCCTAACATCTGGTACGCCTCCAGTCGACCTTGACCGCAAACCAAAAAGTATTGACCATTGGGCTGCTCTTGATTCTTGGCCGTAACCGTAATCGGCTTCTTGAGTCCTAGCTTGGCAATGTTGTCGACGATTTGCCGAAACTTCTTCTTGCCCCGCTGCCGTGGATTGACAACCTCAATGTCGGCTACCCGGATCATATGCACTTTGGTATCAAGTCGTTGTTTCATGCCGCCACCTCGACCTGCTGACGCGCCGCTAGCGATGCAAAATAGTCCAGGCTTTCGAACTGATAAGTATCAAGGTAAGCGCCGTTCTCTTCGCAGAGCAGCAATCGTGGCGACTCGATGTCCATGATTGGCAGCAGATAGTAGTCGGCGGCTACCGCATTGCTACTGTCCATGCGCGCGAGGATCGTAATATCTGGTGCCAGCGCTCCATTAAAACGCGCTTGCCAGCGCAGCGATCCGCCCGCTGTCTTGCGGCAACGCGATAGCACGACGGAAGCGCTGTATTCCCCATTGATCATGAGATACCCAGTACCAGCGTCTTCTGCCACCGATGCCCCAACGGCTTGTAGCCGCTGCTGAACATCGCTGACCATCGTGGGCCACTTTTCGCGCAACCGACGATTGATCTCGATATATTCGTAGTCGCGATCCGGCAAACAGTCGGCTCGCCGATAAGCCGCCAGCAAACTTCCAAAGCGTGAACGATACGTCGCAGCGGGGGGAACTCCATCGGCTGCATCGATCGTTGCAGTAGAAAGCGACTCACAACGACCTGCCAGTCGCTGTAACATGGCGATCAACTCTTCATCGCTGTATCGCCGGTTTCGCTCTTGTACGATGCCTCGGGCAGTAAAGAACAACTCGTCGCTAACCACTGCCTGATAGGCTCCATCCTTACGAATCCACATATCGGGTGTGTTGTGAACATGTTTTCCCTTCAGCTTAAATGATGTCCGATTGTAGACGTTATTCCCGATGTACTTCTCATTAGTGAGAATTTGATGCACTGTGCCGCGGTTCCATTCTCGCCCTAAGTCCGTTTTTATCTTCTTCTGGTTGAGTGCCTCAGCGATATCGCCTTCGCTCCGACCATGTTGAACGAACTGTTCGTATATCCAGCAGACCATTCTCACTTCTTCCTCAGGGCCGGGAACGAGGATGACTCTGTCGGTTTGCAGACTTTTCTGCTCGCCGCGATCTAGCTGTCCTTTTTCCTGGCCGAATTGATCGATCAACATACGTCTTAGCCCATACCCTGGAGCACCACCTTGTCGGTATCCAAGTTCGATCAATCGGCATTGACCTTGGAACACCTTCGAGGATAGTTCCCGACTGTATTCTCCCGCCATGGCACGCTTGACACTCTTGATGATTGTCGACGTCGGTCCGCCGTCATTCTCGAACTGCTCGGCGCAGTAATGCACCTCAATGCCGGCTTGCTTGCAGAGATACTCGTAATAGGCACTTTCATCGGCGTCTTGAAACCGCCCCCACCGACTCACGTCATAGACCAGAATTGCGTTGAAGTCGGTCGCCCCGCATGTCACATCGGCTATCAGCCGTTTTAACGAGTTACGGCCTGCTACACTCAGGCCACTTTTACCCTCGTCTGCGTACGTTCGAACTATTTCATAGCCACGCTTCCCGGCGTACTCTTCCACGATGTCCTCCTGATTGGCTGTCGAGTATTGCTGATGCTCTGTCGACATCCGAACATACTGGGCAGCACGGATCAGGGGCTTCTGCTCGGTGGAGGTGGAGTGCGTATCGGTAGCAAGATCATGATTCGTCATAGGTGCTCCTGTTTCACTAAGCGACGCACTGAATTATCCGTCGCGGACATGCTAGCAGAATGCATTCTGACTGATCGCTGTTTGATCCCTGCGCGATTGCCGTTTGATTTGCGTTTGATTGAAGGGATTTTTCAAACGAGTTTCAAACCGTAGTAGCCGGTCACACTCCCATCGATTGCTTCGGCCAATTGGCTCATTCCCGCCTCCTTCAACCGATCCCGCAGCCGTTTTACTACTCCCCTGACGGTTGATGCCTCTCTCTCTCCTTCCCACACGTCCTCCAGTAAATCGAGATGAGAGACGTAACGGTTGGGAGAGCGGGCTAATCTTTCGAAGAAGAGAAACAGCAGGGTATTGCCCAGGAAACAAGTTTGATTCTTCCAAACGACCGACAGAGTGTCTCGGTCGACCTTTGGTCGCCTGCGATCTTTAGCTGTCTTGCTTTGCGACGCAATGTCCTCACTCTGCTCTTGCAATTCTAATGCGTAGGTGAGTCCGCTGATTGCATGTTCAATTTCGGTAACTGCGTGTGCATGGGCAGTGGCAAGGAATGTAAGTGCTTCTCTGATCTGTCGTTTCTTGTCGATAGAATTCATCGTTGTAGCTCACAAGAAAAGGAAAGCCCCTTTCTGTTAGGCTAGACTAGGTTCGGGACCAAGGCGAAGAACTCCCCGCATTAGTTGTGAGTCACTCCGACAATTCCGTATGATCCCGCTTACCACTTCCGTTGATATTCCTCGACGACATGAGCATCGGTCAGGTTGAGGTAGATGGCAGTCGTCTCTAACCGGTCGTGGCCGAGGATTTTTTGTAGGGCAGCGAGTGAGCCCCCTTTCTGTAGGAAAAGGGTCGCAAACGTGTGCCGCAAAATGTGCGGCGTGACCGGCTTCGAAAGGCTGGCGCGATTGGCGACCGTCTTGACGAGCTTTTGGGCACGGCGAGGACCGATTGGGAAACAGTCGTGCAAGGCAAAATAGGGTTCAATGATCGCCCTCACTCGCGGCGAGAAAGGAACAACTCGCTGTTTCGACTTGGTGCCGAAAGGACCGCCCTTCCCCTTGATACGCAACGCCCCTTGTTGCCAAGCGATATTGCCACGACCTAGTGAGCAGAGTTCCGAAATTCGCAGACCGCAATCCAAGAGCGGCCAGACGACAAGTTTTTCTTGGGCGTCTCGACACGCCGAAGCCAGGGCGTCGGCTTCTTCTGCCATGAGTGGCTCGCGTACAAATTGATAGGCCATTCTCCTCCAGTGATAGGTTGCCAGGGAAACACTTCGTCTGGCATTCTTAAACTATCACGACTCGCTAGTCGTTGTACAACGGCGGCAAAACAGTTCGCAATTCCTCTTGGAAGACGAACGGAGTTCGCTTTCTGCGGAATCGAAACAAAGAGCGATTTCGTTAGATAACGTCTCGATATTACTTCGGATTCCCAGGCAGTCGCAGAAAATGTGTCGGCTGCGGATTGCGAACAAAGTTCGCCTTTTCTAGCGGAATGCGAACCGCCACCTACTTTTCAGCCTTATGTCGGTTTGGTAAGGTTTGTGGGCAATGGTTCTCGCCCGACTCAACGAAAGGAGCAGTCACATGTTGCGCCTCGATGATTTTCTGACAGTCACCGCGGCCGCAGAGTTTCTTGGCGTTTCACCCAATACCATTCGGAATTGGGGCCGCGAGGCAAAGATTCCGGAACACCGGCATCCAGTCAACAACTACCGGCTCTTCAAACGTGGAGATCTGGAAAAGTTGTTGCGGCAAGTCGAAAAGCCAACGAACAAGAAAGCGAAGTCGAGAAAACCACGTTGACAAACAAAAGGTGATAAAGTGCGATGAGCGAAACCGCTACCATACCTAAGCCCGGACAAATCGCGACAGTTAGGCAACGTACCTACCTGATCGAGGAAGTCGTTCAGCCGCAACGGGCGGTGGACAGCACTTTAGTGCGACTCTCGTGTGTAGATGACGACAACCAGGGTCAGCCGCTTGAGGTACTTTGGGAGCGGGAACTCGACCCGCTGATCCAAACAGGTGAAGCCTGGGATGCCATTGCCAAACGGGGCTTCGACGAGTCCAAGCTGTTTTCCGCTTATCTCAACACGCTGCGTTGGAATTGCGTCACATCGACTGATCCTCGCCTGTTTCAGTCGCCGTTTCGCTCTGGTATCCGACTCGATGCTTACCAGCTTGAACCGCTGCGCAAAGCACTCCGGCTTCCGCGTGTGAATCTATTCATTGCCGATGATGTGGGCCTCGGAAAAACCATCGAAGCGGGACTCATTGCGCGCGAGTTACTGCTGCGAAAGAAGATTCGTGAGATTGTCGTCTCGTGCCCGCCATCGATGCTCTTACAGTGGCAGGAAGAACTGGACGCACGCTTCGGGCTGACGTTTGAGATTATCGACAAGGACTACATGAAGCGGGTCCGGCGGGAACGTGGCTTTGGTGTGAACCCGTGGAGCACGCATTCGCGATTCCTGGTTTCCCATCGACTGTTGATCAACGAAGCCTACACCGGCCCATTACGTGACTGGCTCGGCACATTTCGTGACGGGACATTGCTCATTCTTGATGAAGCCCATCACGCAGCCCCGGCAAGCGGACAGAAGTACGCCATCGACTCGCAAATCACCCGAGCGGTGCGTGACCTGGCTCCACGATTCGAGCATCGGCTCTTCTTGTCGGCAACACCACACAATGGCCATTCCAACAGTTTCTCGGCATTGCTAGAAATTCTCGATCCGCAACGCTTTTGCCGAGGCGTTCCGGTAACCGCAAAGTATCGCGACGAAGTCATTGTGCGGCGCCTCAAAGAGGATGTTCGAACCGTACAAGGTGGCTTTCCCGAACGCAAAGTTGTCCAGATCGACATTGACGGATTGCCTGATGACGCAGCGGAACTTCGGCTTATGGCATTACTCGACGAATACCGCAGCTTACGCGAGGAACGGCTCAAGAATGAAACCAAGCGAAAGCAAGCTGCTTCGGGGTTACTGATCATCAACCTGCAACAACGCCTCCTCTCATCAGTAGAGGCGTTTGCCTCCACGCTACGAGTCCACCGGCGGACAGTAAAACGCCAGTGGGAACAATCGAGGTCGGACCAATCCGAGCCTTACGAGCAACATTACAAATTCGACTTACTGGCCAACCCGATCGACAACGATGACGACAGAGCTTCGCTGTCCGAGAACGAATTGCAAGCTGAGCAAGAATCTCAGATGGAAGCGGCTTCACAAGCCACGCTCGGTCCAGTTTCCGACTCGACAGCGAAAGAGTTATTCGAGCGAGAACAAAAACTGCTCGATGAAATGACTGAAATCTCTGACGCTGCGCGCGATCTCCCCGATGCCCGCGTCAAGAAGCTCATTGAGTGGATTCGCGACAAGATGTGTTCGGACCTCGGCTCAGAGGGTGCGGCGTGGAACGATACGCGGATCATTCTATTCACCGAGTGGGACGATACCAAACGCTACTTGAAGCGGCGGCTTGAAGCGGCGATTGAGAAGAGCGATCGGGCCAGCCAGCGAATCGAAATATACCACGGCCCAACTCCAGTCGCGAAGCGAGAGGAAATCAAACGGGCTTTCAATGCCGATCCAAAAAAACACCCAGTCCGCATCCTGATTGCAACCGATGCGGCCCGCGAAGGTCTGAACCTGCAAGCCCATTGCTGGAACTTGTTTCACATTGATGTTCCTTGGAATCCGAGTCGAATGGAACAGCGCAACGGCCGTATCGACCGTAAGCTACAGCCCAACTCGAAAGTGTTCTGTCATTACTTTGTTTACAAGCAGCGACCCGAAGACCGGGTTCTGAAGGTTCTTGTCCGCAAAACCGAGACCATAAAGGAGGAACTGGGCAGCCTATCGCAGGTGATCGATTCGCGGCTGACAAAAACAATGAACCGTGGCATCCAACGCCGAAGCATCGACGCGATGGAAGCTGAAATCGACGCGGCCGACCTCGACACGCAGCGCCGTCAAACCATTGAGGATGAATTGGAAGCGACTCGCGATCGCCAAGACGCACTTCGCGAACAGATAGACGCCCTGCGGAACATCGTCGATAGATCTCGAAAGAGTATCGGGCTGGATGAGGACCATTTCCGCTCGGCAATTTCTTGTGCGCTCCAACTTGTTGGAGCAGAGCCATTGCATCAGGAAAGCGATACGGATGACGACTCTGGGCCGCCACAATTCGCGTTTCCTGCCCTCGACCAACGTCACGGGGCCGATCCGACATGGGCAGACACGCTCGACACGCTAAGGACACCCCGCCAAAGGGACCAGAAATGGTGGGAATGGCGTCGCACGTCGCCGATTCGACCAGTCGTCTTTGATGATCCGGGAGTCGTGACCGACGATGTGGTGCATCTTCATCTTGAGCACCGTGTTGTCCAGCGTTTGCTCGGACGCTTCACGGCGCAAGGCTTTGTTCATCACGACCTGTCGCGGGCTTGCTTCGCTCAATCCTCTGATGCGATTCCTCGCGTGATTCTTCTCGGTCGTCTATGTCTCTATGGTCCCGGTGCCGCCCGATTACACGAAGAATTGATTCCCGTAACTGCCCGGTGGTCCGACCCAAAGATTCGCAAAGGACTATTATCTCCCTACGCCCGCGACGCAGAAACGAAAACGCTCAGTCTCCTCGATGATTCCTTGCTCTCGGCTCGCCATGAATCAGTGACTCCGGAAGTCACCTCCCAACTACAAGTGGCGGCTCCCGATGATGTGCAGCAATTGCTACCTCACTTGCAAACTCGCGGTGAGGAATACGCCGCTGATGCGATCAAGAAACTCACCCAACGCGGCGAGGCCGAGGCAAAGGCGATGCGAGAGATTCTCGAAACGCAGCAAAAGCACATCGAGAAGACTGCTGACAAGTATGCCAAGAAGGACACTGGACAACTCATGATGGACTTTGGAGACAAAGCCGATGAAGTCCGGCAGTTGGAATCGGACAAACGGTATTGGGTCAAGCGTTTGGAATTGCTCAAGGACGAGCTAGAAACCGAGCCGACCCGCATTCGCGAACTGTATGAAGTGAAGGCAACCCGCATCGAGCCGGTTGGCTTGGTTTATCTCTGGCCAGTAACGGGGTAGTCGATGGCGAAAGACCCGGAACATTATGCGCATCAGGAATGGATCGGATTCGTCCAGCCGGTGGGGCTGGTTGTGTCGGTCCCCGCGCTGCTCGCGGCCCAGGCGCAGGTCAATCGCCACATAACACCGGACCATGCTCGATTTCTTTCCTGCCTACCACGCGATAAAGACGATGAAATCGTTCCTGAACTTCGTGACCTTGGCGAATTCACGCGGACGGTGCTCGACTGGGATGAGGCCGACCTGACGCCATTGCCGGACGATGCAGCGCTCTCCGAGGAATTTGCATCGCTGGAAGTCGTGTTGCCAGAATACCACGAGACGCTACGGCCAACGCACGTCGTGAAGGAGTTCAAACCAGCAGAGGATCAGCCGCCCTGGTTGCTGCTGGTGAAGCAGCTTTCTGCGGGACCCGACCTCGATGAGCCGCACGCCGCCAGTGATCGCAATTGGCACGCCAGCCCGCACGCCAAGTTTGAACGGTTGTTGCGCGAAACCAACTTCCCCATCGGTTTGCTCGCCAATGGAACACACCTTCGGTTAATTTACGCCCCGCGTGGCGAGACGAGCGGGTTTATGACCTTCTCGGTCGCTGAGATGGCGCAAGTTGCCGGTCGCCCTATCTTCGCTGCACTCCACATGCTGCTCTCGGCAGAGCGACTCTTCAGCCTGCCAGAGAAGCAACGATTGCCGTCGATTCTTTCTGAAAGCCGCAAGTATCAAAACACCGTCTCGACAAAGCTTGCCGAGCAAGTGCTTGCAGCGCTTTACGAACTGCTGCGAGGTTTTCAGTCGGCCAACGATCAGCGACACGGTGAGTTGCTCAAGGAGGTGTTGGAAGATGATCCGAATCACGTTTACTCGGGGCTGCTTACCGTTCTGATGCGACTCGTGTTCGTCCTGTTTGCCGAAGACCGTAGCCTCACGCCCAGCGATTCGATTTACACGAATCACTATTCCGTGACAGGGCTGTTCGAGCGGTTGCGGGCCGAAGCGGGACGCTATCCCGACACGATGGACCATCGCTACGGTGCTTGGTCGGGTCTGTTGACGCTATTCCGGCTCGTCTATGAAGGAGGCAGCCACGACGAAATGCAGATTCCCCGTCGCCGTGGCTACCTGTTCGACCCCGACCGCTATCCGTTCCTCGAAGGACGCAAGCCCGACTCGCGCCTCGGTGATGGTGAGCCGGTCGCCATTCCCCGCGTTTCCGATGGCGTGGTCTTCCGGGTTCTCCGCAATCTGCTCGTTCTCGATGGCGAGCGGCTCAGCTACCGGACACTCGATGTGGAGCAAATCGGCAGCGTCTACGAAACGATCATGGGATTTAATTTGGAAGTCGCCGAAGGCCGCAGCATCGCGATCAAACCGGCCAAGTCGCATGGTGCCCCGGCCACCATCAATCTCGAAGCACTGCTCGATACGCCTGCCAAGGACCGTGCCAAATGGTTTAAGGAGCGAACCGATCGCAAACTCTCCGGCAACACGCTCAAGGAAGTCAAGGAAGCCGATTCGATTGAATCGCTGCTCGAAGCACTGGAGCGACTAATTGCGGGGCATGTCACGCCGAATGTCGTGCCGTCCGGAGCGATGGTGTTTCAGCCGTCCGACGAACGACGCCGCAGCGGTTCGCATTACACGCCACGGTCGCTCACCGAACCGATTGTCCGCACGACTTTGAAACCAATACTCGAATCGCTGTCCGAACAACCGACGCCCGAACAACTTCTCGACTTAAAAGTCTGCGACCCGGCGATGGGCAGCGGCGCGTTTCTGGTTGAAGCTTGTCGGCAGTTGGGGGATGAACTCGTGAAAACGTGGCATGTGCATGATTGTGTGCCGATGATTCCGCCCGATGAAGATGAACTGCTTCATGCCCGGCGGCTGATCGCACAGCGGTGTCTTTACGGTGTCGATAAGAACCGCATGGCGGTGGACCTCTCAAAATTGTCGCTTTGGTTGGCGACGTTAGCCAAGGACCATCCGTTTACGTTCCTCGACCATTCGCTGCGCGCCGGCGATTCGCTCGTTGGACTCTCGAAGGAGCAGATCGCCGCGTTCCATTGGAAACCGCCGAAGAAACGCTCGGAAGACGATGTCTGGTTCGGCGACCCGATCGCTGCGAAGATGAAAACGGTCACCGAATATCGGCAGCGAATTCTTGCTTCACGGGATGACAAGCCCTACGAGCAACTCCGCCAGGAACTCGATGTCGCTGACGAGGCGCTCGCTATTGCACGGTTCACTGGTGATCTTGTCATCGCCGCTTTCTTCTCCGCCGGTAAGAACCGTCAGCGCATCGAAACCCTCAACATGCTCGCTCGGCAGTTGGTCAAATACATGGGGCCGCAGGGGAAGGTTGAAGACAGGCAACCACTTGGCAAAGCGGTCGACGCACTTTGCAGTGGGGAGAATCCAATTGAGCCGTTTCATTGGCAGATTGAGTTTCCCGAAGTGTTTTCGCGCGAGAACAGTGGTTTTGATTGCTTTGTCGGAAATCCTCCGTTTCTCGGCGGTAGGCGAACGACGTCGGTTCTCGGCGAATCATATCGTGATTACCTCGCCCTAGCGCCGAAATCGAGTAGCAACGCTGACCTTTGCTCGTACTTTTTCAGACAAGCGCATTTGCTAAATCATCGCACAGGAACACTTGGACTGATTGCTACGAATACGATTGCCCAAGGCGACACAAGATCGAATGGCCTTTCGTGGATTTGCAGCAACGGAGGCACAATTTACAGCGCGCGCAGGCGTGTTCCGTGGCCCGGCGCAGCTGCCGTGGTTGTTAGTGTGATCAGCATTGCTAAAAGCGACTATCGTGGGCCTTGCATGTTGGACGGGAACGCCGTCTCAAAAATCACAGCGTTTCTATTTCACAGAGGTGGGCATGATGATCCAGTAAGACTCCTGGCAAATCGGGGCAAGAGTTTCCAAGGAAGTATTCCGCTTGGCTTGGGGTTCACATTTGATGATACGGATGTGAAGGGAGTCGCGACTCCGATCTCGGAAATGCAACGCCTAATTCACGACGAACCAAGAAACCAGCAGTGTATTTTTCCGTACATCGGCGGTGCGGAAGTCAACGATAGCCCACGGCATCTCCACGACCGTTTCATCATCAGTTTTGGAGAAATGGAGGAGGAGCAGGCACGCCAATGGCCTGACCTCTTTGCAATTGTTGAAGCACAGGTAAAGCCCGTTCGTCTGAAACAGAAACGCAAACCTCTACGAGAAAAGTGGTGGAGGCACGCCGAAACACGCCCAGCGTTGTACACGGCAGTCAAGAATTTGGATCGAGTCTTGGCATGCGCACAAACCAGTAAGTATCGAACGGTGACATTCCTGCCTACGGGTATGATCTACGACCAAAAGCTCATCGTATTTCCATTTGCAGATTGCGTCTCATATGCCCTGCTCCAATCGCAAGTTCACGTTCACTGGGCACGCTTCTTTGGTTCAACACTTGAAGACCGGCCTGTTTACTCTCCGACCGATTGTTTTGACCCGTTTCCGTTTCCGTCTGAGATGTCGCAATTGGAGCAGATTGGAAAGGAATGTTTCACGTTTCGTCGTGATCTGATGATTGCAGCCGAGCTAGGTCTGACCGACACCTACAACCGCTTCCACGCCCCGCTTGAGAAGTCGTCGGAGATCTCGCATCTCCGCGAGCTTCACGAGGCGATGGATCGAGCGGTGCTGGAGGCTTACGGTTGGGACGACCTCGCCGAAACCGCGACGTGCGAGTTCCTGCTGGACTACGAGGAGGAACACGACGACGAACCGGGCGCGAAGAAGTCGAAAAAGAAAAAGCCCTGGCGTCTCCGCTGGCCCGACGAGTTCCGCGACGAAGTCCTCGCCCGCCTCCTCGAACTCAACAAACAGCGAGCCGAAGAAGAACGCCTCGCCGGAATTGCAGCCGAGGCTCCGGCTAAGAAACCCAAGAAGAAGCCACGTCGTAAGCCACGGCAAGAAACGCTCGCTCTGTTCCAGGCCGAACAAGAACAGTTCTACATTGTCATGTTGCTGAGGGCTTGGGAGAACAAGCCGCTCAATCGCCACGCCCTTGATGCGGGGCTCATTCTGCTGCTCAACGACAATTTGCGTGAGGCGCTGTTGAATCGCTCTACTCGACCGACAGGGAAACCACACACCGTCCAAGGGCTTGATAACGTGCTGACAGAATTGGCCGCACGCGATCTTGTGGTGATCGACAATTCAGGAGCACAACAAATCCTAAAAATCGGCCCCGCCGCCCCCACGACGGATGATGCTCCAGAAGAAGACGTAACGCGACTGGCTGGCGTGAAGGAGTACTTCGCACAACAGGTAGCCAGTAACAAAGTCACCATGAGCGAGGAGGTGGTCGATGCCCAACAAGACCTTATTCCCGCTTGACGAGCCACTGGCATCCGCGCCCGAGCGCCCCGAGCCAGTCCTCTGGATTAGGCGACTCGTGATTCTTCGCGACCGCGACCCGTCGGCAGTCGTTCGAGATATCCCGTTTCGGCGCGGACTGAACATCGTCAAGACACGTGAGCGAGCCCCTGACGACGATCGTGTCGCAGGGCATAGTGTCGGCAAGACACTGCTGATGCGATTTATCCGCTACACGCTCGGAGAACCACACTTTGCCACTGAGGAAACACAAAAGAGCATCCGGCGAGTTTTGCCTAATGGCTGCGTTGCTGCTCACTGGGTAGTACAAGGCAGTGATTGGATTGTCGTCCGCCCCATGAGCAGCACGGCCCCCGCTGATT
>JAJDEE010000146.1 GCA_029259975.1 Planctomycetota bacterium | reverse complement strand
GATGTTTGATTGAAGATTGATGATAGGAAAAGGAGGGAAGTCAGGTGAGATTTGTGCGTTCGTTTGATAGCGGGATTGGCTTGCTCACTACATCTTCGATCTCACATCTCACATCTCACATCAAACATCCTGCTTCCATTCGAGCTGTCGCTCGACGTATTTTGCCAGCAGATCGGTTTCGAGGTTGACTGGGTCGCCGACTTGGCGGCTGCCGAGCGTGGTGACTTGCAGTGTGTGCGGAATCAGGGCGATACTGAATCGTTCGGCTTCGACGTCCACCAGCGTGAGGCTCACACCTTCCACCGCGACCGAGCCTTTGCTGGCCATCTGGCGGGTAAGTTCGCCGGGCACACGAATCCAAAAGGTCGACCACTCTTCGTCGTCCTGCCGCTGGTCGACAATACCGACGCCATCGATGTGGCCGCTGACCAAGTGGCCGCCCAAGGTGTCGCCCATACAAAGTGAGGTTTCCAGGTTGACCGCGTCGCCGACGGCCAGCTTACCGAGCGTGGTGCGGAGCAGGGTTTCGGGGCCAGCTTCGAAGGTCAGCGTCTGTTGGTCGTTTTCAACTACGGTCAGGCAACAGCCGTTGGTGGCGATGCTGTCGCCCAGCTTGGCGGCGGCAGCGATCGTCGGCTCGGCAATCGTCAACCGCACGCCGGGGCCGTCGGGAGTGATCTGATGCACAGTCGCAAGACGTTGAACTAATCCGGTGAACATCGCTTAAACGACCTCGTTGGGTGTTGTTGTGTTAGACGTTTTGGTGGGAGCTATCCACTGCCAGGCGGCCCGCAAAGCCGGCACCGCGACGTAGCCGCAGCCCAAGATCGGTATCGCATACCAACGCACCGTCAGCAGCGCAATCATCGTCACGACAATCGTCACGACGTGCGAGAAGCTACGCTTGCCGCGAAGCAGCTGTGTGACCAGGTGCGGATAGCGAACCCGCGACACCATCAGCAACGCCACACCGGCAACAAACAGCGGCAGCAGCCGCTGCATCCACCAGTCGAAGTCGGCGTAGATTTCGTAGTTGATTTCATTGCGAATCGTGTACGACAAGATCGCAAAGCTCGCCACGACCGCCGCAGCCGCCGGCGTAGGCAACCCGGCGAACCAACCGGGATCGTCGGTCTCGTCGGTCTCGACATTGTAACGAGCCAAGCGTAGCGCAGCACAGCAGGCGTACAAGGCGGCGATAGCCCAGCCTGCTTCGCGGTGTAGGCTGGTAAACAGTGGGCACATTTTTACGAGCAAAAAAGCCGGTGCCACGCCAAAAGACACGACGTCGCACAGGCTATCCAACTGCCCACCGAAATCGCTCGTCGTTCGCGTCAGCCGAGCAACCTGCCCGTCGAACATATCAAACAGCATCGCCAAAAAAATCAGCCCACCGCACAGCATCAGATTATGCGTCGGGTCGACGCTGCCCCACAGCTGCCGTGCAGTCTCCAGCCGAGGAGCCGGCACAAAATCCAAGGTGCCCGACTTTGCAATCCGCGACGCGACCACAATCGCAAAGAAACCGCAAACGAGGTTTCCCAGCGTAAACAGCGTGGGCAGCACAGCAATGGCACGAATACGACGCATAGCAGATACAAATGACGAATAACAAAAAAAACGCGAACCCCGACCGTAAGGAACGGGAGCCGAATAACAAAAAAAAGCGAACCCCGACCGTAAGGAACGGGAGCCAAATAACGAATATTCGTCATCACAAGTACCGAGCAAAGACCGTACTGCCGGCCTGCACTTTCTGGCCAACTTCGACTTCCACTCGCACGCTGTCGCGGGGCAAAATCAACTCCGTCCGCGAACCGAGCTTGATCATACCAAATTTTTCGCCCCGCTGAACCTCCTGCCCGGGCTTCAAAATACAAACAATCCGCCGGGCAATCAGCCCCGAGATCGCTCGCACAGCCAACTTGCGTTCGGGCCGTTCGGCTTCTTCCAGCCCGATCCAGATAAATTCGTTCCGCAGAGCACTCTCGGGATTCATCGCATTGAGGAATTCTCCCGGCTTGTAATGCATCGCAACGACACGGGCGTGGCGGGGGGCACGATTGATATGGACATTGAAGATCGACAGAAAGATGCCGATCCGCACGGCAGGCCCGTCGAAGAAGTCGTAATGATCGAGTTCGGTGATCTCCGCAATCACACCGTCCGCCGGCGAGACGATCGCGTCCTGGTCGTGGGGGATAAGGCGAACGGGATCGCGGAAAAAGTAGACGATCAAGCCAAACATCACGCCCGGCACGACCGCCACCCACCGCCACGGCCCGCAGCTCAGCCACACCGCAATCGTCATTGCCAACAGCGGCCAGCCCATCAGTTGCAGCTCGGCCAAACCCCAGCGTGCAAACGGCAGGCGTTCTCGCCAACGAAACGGATCGTCCTGCGGCTGCCAATGAGCCGTGCAGAGATTACAGCAATACTTGAGATCGCGGGGATCGAGAATCTCATGCGGAGCACCCGCGACATCGCCCAGACGCAACGCAGCCATCCGCACGACATAGCCACGACGAAACGTCTTGAGATACCACCGCCGCAGCCGCCCCCAGGCGAGTTCGATCTCGTAGCACTTGCCGCCACCAGGTTGGACGCTGCGGATATTGTCGGGCAGGGGAGGGCAGGAGTCGGTCATGAACGGTCTGCGGGGAAATCTTGTCTGAAACACCACCAGAGTACACCGAGAACACAGAGAAGCAAGGTATCTTCTCGTCTGCAAGCAGTATCAGGGGCGGTGATTGCGTCGGACGATTGAGCTAACATGCCGCGTGGGAGGCGGTGATTAATTAGCGAGATAGTTCGCGGTCATGTTTAGCGTCTTGTTATTGTACTGGTTCAGCCACGTCGAACGTTTTAATTTAACCATGCGAACGAATATCCGACGGTTCACGCGGTTGATCAACGCCCACAGCAAGAGCCTCAAGCATCATGTAGCCATGCAAAATATCTTCTTCGCACGGTACAATTTCTGCCGTAATCACTCGGCAATTGGAATGACGCCAGGGATTGGCGGAGAAGCAGCGACCACTGAAGGCTCTAATAGTGAACGCTGCAAGTGCCTTGAGTTAGAAATACCGAACACGACTTTGTCCTCGCGTAATACCATTTGGCAAGAAGACATTCCTTTTGTTCACAACGCCATCTACACAAACGGCAAGAATGGCGTCAGAGCTACCTGGGATGGTGACGTTTGCGTCGCGAATAATGACGCTGCTCGAGCCTACATGAGACAGCGCTAATTCGACGCCTCCCACCAAAAGCCTGAGTATCACATTCGAGGAAAATTCGGTTATGTGCATATCGAATCTAAAAGCGCGGGCCGAGAGTTACTGTAAGTATAGGAGCATGCGGATAATCCAAGAACCTCAGTTAGGAGCTGGCACCGACGGTACGGTATGGCAATCTACGTCTGGCACAGCAATAAAATCATTCGAGAGGGCAAAAAACTTCCGCGACGAACTGACTTGTTATCGTCGATTCGAGAAGCGTAGCATAACCCAGATCCGCGGGTTTGCCGTGCCAGAACTTGAAGGATTTGACGAAAAACTCCTGGTTGTAGAGAATAAGTATCGTGGAGCCGCCCTATTTGTTGGACTTTGGAAAGGTCTATATTGACCAACCACCGGCCTACCTATCCGACAAAATGCTCATCGGCAATTGGCTGGCCGAGTGCCGAGAATTGTTTGGAACAGATTGGCCAGAGGTCCAGGCTCTTCTGAATGCGCTGCGAGGAATGGGAATTCATTATGTTGACCCTAAACCCGCGAACATCCGGTTCGCGGGAAAATAATATCCTTCTAGCAACACAGTAATAGGACAACGTCTGACAGCCCAGGGCTATGGATATTTGTTCATTGCCCTGAACAAAAGGAAACGGCCAAAAGGAAACGGGACTGGGCCAGTTCAAGTTTCTACTCCGCAGCCCGGCCAAAAATCGTCTCTGATTTTTCGGCGGCGATTTGCTAAATTACTATTGGCATCTCACTGCGCCG